>CAMJMP010000046.1 GCA_946407055.1 uncultured Mycoplasmatota bacterium
TTAATACAGAATATTATTTCTAAATCATCTTTTAATTCTTTAAACATACTGATTTTTACATCATTTTTAAAACCAGGAAGAATTCTTGCAGCATGTGAATCATCAAATAATTTTCCACCTACTTCAAGATATAACTTATCAAATAATTTGAATCTTTCTTTTATCTTTTCACTTTGTATTTTTACATATTTTGCATTATCAAAACCGACCTTCATAATAACACCTACCTTTATTATTAAATACACTTCTATTATAAAACTATTATAACTATTTTTATATAGATATTGTGTATTTTTTACACATTACTTACAAACTATTTATTTTTCGCCCCAAAAAAGGTACCTACTCTTTTACTAAATATTTACAATTTCTCTATTGTTTTTTATAAAACTCAGTGTTACTATATAGGCAAGAAAAATATGTGATATTTTTCTATAGGGAGAAAAAATGGAAAGAAAAGAAGTTTTAATTGGTAAAAAAACACTAAAGAAAAGAATCAAACAACTTGCCGAGCAAATAACAAAAGACTATGAAGGCGAAAAAGTAACTTTTATGTGTATCTTAAAAGGTTCACTTTATTTCTTCGCTGACTTAACAAGAAGGGTTGACTTAGATACAGAACTAGAATTCATCAGAATATCTACTTACCAAGGTCAAGAAAGTACAAGAGAACCACAAATGAAATTATATCCAGATAATCCAGTAACTGGTAAGAATGTTGTTGTCGTAGAAGACATTATTGATACAGGTATCACACTTGATTACCTACTAAAAGAATTAAACGAACAACATCCAAAAAGTTTAAAACTATGTACTCTACTAGATAAACCTGAAAGACGTGAAGTTGAAAATGTTAATGTTGACTATGTTGGATTCAAAATTCCAAATCGTTTCGTAATAGGTTTTGGTTTAGACTTAGATGAACAATACCGTACTTTAAATAAAGTATATTGCATAACTGATGATCCTAAAGAAAAAATTCAAGAAGATAAAGACAATATCAAACTACAACTAGTTAGAAAACCAAAAAAGAAATAAAAAAAAGACTGAATAATTCAGTCTTTTTTTTTGCTCAAAACTACTCTTCTAATTCAAGAACATATGGATTTGTTAGTGTTCCATCTCCTCTAGAAACAACTACAGTATCCCCAATTATGAAAACTGGTCTTAGTCCTTTTTCCACATCATAATAAGCTGTTCCATAATCTTCATGTGCACCAAACAAATCAGTACCATAATCATACATTTCATCATATGTATAAGCTAGAACCCCAAAATAAATATAGACTAAGAATTGACCACCAACTGCATGAACACCTATAAGAGATGCAGTATATCTAGAAGCCATCCAATAACTAGATGCAATGCTTGTATCTTCAAATCCCAAAATACCCAATGCGGATAATTGGCCTTCATCAGTCTCATAAATATAATCGCCTGCAAAGAAAGAATTTACAAAAGATCTTGCCCAATATGGAACACTAACACCCGTCGGATACCAATATAAACTAGTTCTTTCATCACCAGTTAAATAATCTGGATAATTTTTATCTAAAGGCTTACTACCAACACTTCTTACATCAGTAGCTATTCCATTAACATCTTTATATTCCATTGCTTCTTCATTTAAAGTAGTAACTGCTCTCATATAAGAGTTTTGTGCTTTTTTCATATCTGTTTCACCAGATACTTTAGGGTCGTTATAACCTAATCTAACTGTAGCTATAGGATTCGCTGTAACAATTTGAAGTCCATATTGTGTGTTTTTATCATATAAAACTCTACACAATACATCTTCTCCGTTTTTTAATGTATAAAGAACGTATGGAGTTTTAATATCGCTTTCAGTATCAATTAATAAAACATCTTTTGCATATGGTTTTCTTTCAATCGTTACTTTCGATGTAATTGCTATTTCTAATTGTTCAATAGCTCCAACCATATTAAGTGGTACTAAAGACAAACAAACTATTAATAAAGCCAAGTACTTTTTGTACTTATAATTTTTTGTTATAAACAATAATACAAAGCTAATTAATAAAATCACTATTATAATAAACAATCCACTTTTAGTTTCTGGATTTTCAACTTGAGAAACATTTACTAAATTTATTTTCATATTATTTGTTTCAACAAATATAGTATTATCATAAGCTTCATTAGGGAGCTTTTTTACATACTTAATAGTAAGATAAACAACAGTCTCACTATTTTTCTTTAATACATCATCATCTTCATCAAAAAAATCATAAGTAATATATTCACTATCACTAGCAACATCTGAAATTTTATAATCAACATTAGTTTTATTATTAATAACCATTTTATATTTAACAAAATCATTAACTTTTTCAAATTTGATATCAAAATTAATTGATAATCCTTCACTGGTCGCTTCATTCACTATTGTTGCATTATCAGATTTAGAATCTAACTCAATAGATTCTATTACTATATTTTCTTCTGCATAAACAATAGGTATAAACAAAAAGAATAGAACTAAAAAAATAAATGGTAATATTTTTTTCATATTAATTCCTCGCTTTTAATAGCACCCTACTATATTCCAATTATAACATATTAAATAAAAAAAGACTGAATAATTCAGTCTTTTTTAAATCTCTATTAATTCGTAATCAGTAGTACCTAAACCCAAGCTCTCAGCATATTCAGTAATATGTCTGCCTTCTCTTGAATCTATTCTTTCTTGAATATCTTTAGTACCTTCTTCATGTGTTCTCCAAATAGCATCAATAAATGCTTGATCATTAGCTACTGGATCAACACTACCGAATATTCCAATATCAGCTATTACTGGATCACCTTGATGAGCATCACAATCACAATCAACAGATATTGCATTAGCAACAGTTATATAAACAATTGGTTTATTATTTTCTTTTAAGTAATCTGCAACAGCAGTTGCTGCTTCTGCCATTGATTCAATAAAATCTCTTTGTTCATATTTACAAGTCCAACATTTATCTGGGTCATCAGTTTGACCACAACTATGTATATATGCTTTACCATTACGAGATGCAATTCCAATAGATTGATTTTTTAAGTTAGCTCCAAATCCACCCATAGCATGTCCTTTACCATGAGCTAAGTTTAAAATAGAATCATAATGTTTAAAACCTTCGCCAATTAAATCATATTTAAGATGTTTACCTTTATGAACAGGTATTTTAAACTCTCCAATACCATCCATTATTTCAATACCATTACCCATATCTACAAAGCCATGTTCTTGTGCAACCTTCATATGTTCTTTAGCATCATTTCTAGCGCCAGGATAAGCTGTATTACATTCAATTATAGTTCCATTCAACTCATCAACTAAAGGTTTAATTATTTCAGCTTTTAAATAACCTTTAGCTCCTCTTTCACCAGTTGATACCTTAATCCCAATATTACCTGTTAACTTAACTCCTATTGCTTCATAAATTTTCTTTAATCCTTCTGCACTTATATCTTTCGTAAAATATACTTTCGCTTTTTCCATATTTTTTCTCCTACCTTTTTAAATATTTTTTCTCCTACCTTTTTAAATATTTTTTTATTTCCTTTATATTATCTTGAGCATCACTAACACCCAAATCATATTGAGCTTGTAACTTATCTACATTCTTTTCTATTCTCTTAATATGTAGATCTTTAGAAGGTCTAATAACAAATACCTTCCCTTCTTTTTCTAATTCTTTTAACTTTTCAACGCTATCATTATACACTTTATATCTTGTATTTATCTTTTTAACTAACTTAGGATATTTACGATAAATTGTTTTAGCAGTTAAAGGACTTCGCTTCTTTTTACGATAGTTAATATCTCTAGTTAATACTACTATTATTTTATCATAGCCTAACTCCATCATCTTTTCATATGGAATACTATCAGCTAATGCTCCGTCTAAGTATTTATTTCCATCCACTTCTACCATCTTTGAAACAAATGGCATACTAGAAGAAGCTCTTAATAATTCTATTTGTTTTTCACAATTAGTAATCTTAGGATATTCCCCTTCTCCAGTTTCCACATTAGTTATTACTGCATAATAATCTATTTTTGATTTTTCAAATTCTTTTTCATCAAATTTATCTAATTCAAAGGGAATCTTATAATAAGCAAAATCTTTATTAACTATATTACCTGTTTTAATTAGTGATCTAACACTAATATATCTTTTATCTTTAATATACTTCTTATTATATCTAATAGTTCTACCTTTTTGCTTAGACGCATAATTAACACCAAACAAAGCACCTGCTGAAACTCCGATGATTCCATCTACTTTAATCTTTTCATCTAAGAAAGCATCCAATACACCAGCTGTATAAACACCTCGCATTGCTCCGCCTTCTAAAACCAATCCTACTTTCATTTTATCAACTCCAGTTCCCTTTTGTCTTTTGGTCTATTTAAAGCTTTCTTTAATGTAATTAAATCTTCCTTAGTTTGAACTGGAAGTCCATCTATCATCGTATGTTCCTCATTATAAAAACTACGACCAAAATTTAATATATTATCTATATAGAAGATACATTCTCCTTGAGCATTAACTTTCTCAAAAAGACATTTATATTTTCTTAATAATTCTACATAATAATCTTCAGTAACTGCTAAGTCTATATCTCTTGTCCATTCTTTAAAACCATAAAGAACCATAGCAGCTCCACTAATAATTTCATATTTTCTTGGATCAAAATTATAACAATTAACTATTCTTACAATATCCTCTTTATATAATTTATCTTCATTTGCTAAACGTATATTAGTCCCATCAATAACTCTTTTTATCTCTTGTTCATTATCTATATGCATCAAATATACATCTATACCTTTATTACTTATTTCTTTTAATAAATCTAAGTTTTCTCTTAAATCTAAATGTACTTTAGATGGTGCATAAGTTACATCTGTATATAACTCAGCACAACCATCTAAATAAGGTATGAAAGGATCTAATGTGGCAGTATCTCCAGTATAGATTATTTTCTTACCATCAACATCCATTTTAAATCCATAACAATCTAAACCTGCTGAATGAACAGTTTCAATAAATTCTATATCCTTATCTTCACTAATCTCAAAGTCTTCTTCTCTTAAACCAGTCATTAATAATCTTTCTTTTAAGTTCTTACACTTAGCAACTAATTTAATACTCTTACCTAATTTAAAAACAATATAATAAATTAATGTACTTAGAGAACCAGTGTGATCATCATGCATATGAGTAATAACAACTTCTATTTCTTTTTTGTTTTTCAAAAAACCAGTTTCTTGATCTTTTTTAAACAACTCACTAAATACAGTTCCTCCACAATCAATTATTATCAACTTATCTCCATCTTCTACATAAGCAGCATTATTATTAATTCCAAATCCTGTATCTATTCCTAAAAAAGTTAATTTCTTCATAATGCATCACCACGTTTATTATATCAAAAAAAATATAGAGTTTTCTCTATATTTTTTATTTTGTAAGTTCTGGTTCAAATACAGTACCAATAAACCATATAGCATTTGTTTTATTATCTTTAATTACATATATAAATGGTTTATTAAATTCGATTCTTAATGGTTTTTCTTCTTCAATAGGCATTGCACTATCTTTTAACATGATAACAGTTGCAGCTGCTGCTTTAACTCCCTTTTCACTAAATTCAATTTTAGAATCATGTAATACTTCACTTACAAATAATGGATAAGAAGTTTCTTTCTTAACTATTCTAAATAAATGCGCATCATCTGCACTAAATACGTTTTCTACTCCTAATGCCATTAAATCTCTATTTAAACTTAATTTTGTTTTGTAATCAAACCTTGGGATAGCTAATGCAACTCCACCCTTTTGTGTAGAAGCAACTTCCATCTTCTTAGTTAATTCATCAAACTTAGCTGTGTTAAAATCATTAACAAAATCATCAAAATCACCTTTTGGCATTATTGCATAAACATCAAATTGAATATCATCATATTGTTTTAATTTTAAACTAACTGCATTTATATTATCATCTACGTAGTAAGACAGATTATCATCTTTAAACTTCTCATGCATCATTTGAACAGTAATCTCTTTACCATCTTTTTTTGTAAATACTTGACCATAAGTATCTGCAGGATCAAAACCATGAATCCATTCCATATCAATTGATAATGCATTAGCAATAATCATCTTAACATCAGGATTTGCTACTTGATTATCTTTAAGCATGTCTTTAATCATACCCATTGTTTTATCTTCAATCCATTTATTGATATTTTTAGCACTAGCAAATTCATCTTTAATTACTTCTGAACCATATTTCTCTTTAACTAAATTAATATAATCCTTTTCTACTTTTTCATAATATGTATCTCTTATAAATACTGAGTTTCCAAATCCTAAATGACCATCAATTGGAACATATTTATTAGTATTATATTGACCTAATAATGTATCTAATTGTTGTCTTGATTCATCTTGTGCACCTTCAGCTAATAATTGTAACGCCATTCTAATAGAAAGAGGACTATACATTTTATTAGTTCCATCATTCTCAAGTTTTAAGAATGCAAATGCCATATCATCTTTATCAACTTTTCTTTGTGGTTTCTCTTCAGCTTTCTCTTCTGTTTTAGGTTCATCTTTTTTTGCTTCTAAAAATTTATAAGTAACTCCTAACCCTACAATAATTATTATCAAAGCTCCTAAAAATATTGTTAATCCTTTATTCTTCATTTTTACATTCCTCCTATATTTAAATTATAACACAAAAGAAAAAAGAACATTAAAGTTCTTTTATA
>CAMJMP010000047.1 GCA_946407055.1 uncultured Mycoplasmatota bacterium
CTTTTCAACAACAGCTCTTTCTTCAAGAACTTTGAGATAAAATGCCATAGCATTAAGTTGTCTTGCATAAGTAAAACGAGAACAAGTAGGAACAAAATCAAGTTCATCTTTATCCCACTTCTCACACATATTATGCAATTTATCATAACGAATTTTAAGCTGATAATATTCGGCTTTAAAACTGTCTTTATAGTCATAACTATTCATTAGTTCGACTGTTTGCTTAAGTTCTGTTATCATTTTATTTCTCTTTGTTTGTTTCGTCTATTGCAATTTTAATATAATTATCAATAGTAGAATTTACTTCATTTTTAAATTCTATAAAATCTTCAGTATTTCTTATAGTTTTATTATAATTACCACATACAGAATAAAGACTACCATCTGTTCTTAAGCTCCATATACGAATGCTTACATCTATAAATCTAAAAGCAAAATTTTCAATAGAACTAATAATATGCTCATTTCTATCATTGTCTTTATTTTTAAAATCATAAAGACTATTAAGCCAAATCTGTATTTCGTATATTAATTTCTTAGTAATCATACAGCTTCAGCAAGAATTAAATTACCAACAGTTTCAATCTTGCGACTTCTATCTCCATAAAGAAGAGTATCCATTCTCTTAGCACCTTCATTATTCTCCATATTGGAATAATATCCAGTAATAGCATTATAAACACCCCAAGCAGTACCTTCAATCTCTTTTTGTCCAATACCTTCGTGATAGTATAAATTCATATTCTGAAGCATCTTATATTTCTGAGTAGAAATATCAGCATAGGATACAGCATTATAATTACCAGCAAACAAACTCTTATAAGAATAACCACCAGAAGCTAAGTTATCAAAATCGGCTTTGCTTAAAACAGTTTTAGCGATAATTTCCTTAGCCTTTTCATCAGTCATCTTAATAGACCTCATGAAATTGTAAGTTTCTTCTAATTGTCCACTGATGACTTCACAAATTCCAAGAATTTCTTTAGCAGTGCTAATATTATCATGAACGGACTTAGTATGACGAAAAGTAACATAAGACTGAGAAGTACGAATAGCAGCATTGAGAGTGTTTTCACAAACAACACGAATCGGAGTGAATAATATCTTAACTCCGGTAGAACCATCGTGGCTATTAGTAAAGACAAGATAAGAATCAACAGGGTCACCTTTAACAGAAATAGTATTGGGAAGTTTTGCAGAAACAAATATCCGCTGACCACCACCGAAAAGACCAGCTGTTTGCCAAATAGCAGCATTCTTACCAATAGCATCATCAAAGAATTTAAAAGCATCAACATTTTGAACAGGAGTATAACGCTCTTTAACAATTCCTAAAGGATAACCATTATCCATACGATAAGTAGAATAACCATTAGGAACTTGAGTAAACAAATCACCTTCGTGATAAAAAGCGTCAGTGGCAAGATTTTCTATTGCAATTCCCTCTACGGGGGGTTTCGCGTAAATCTCACATTTACCAACTGGCCAATTAAGACCAGCTTTAACCATTACTTCTTCTGAAGTTCTGCAATCTTCTACATTCTGAACTCCACGATAATTAAAAGGTAAACCTTTCTTTTTTAAGTATAGCATCGATTGAAATTTTATTTGTTATACCGAAATATTTAAGTTTTTCATCTGCATCTTGTTTAAGTCTTACATCATAAAGATTCTTTAGTGATGCAAGTTTCTTCTCATTATTATTGACATAAAGAATATATTCATTTTTATAAGTCATTGCATATAATAGAAGAACAACAGGATTAGCAGGAGTATATTTATGAGAATCTATGGTAGATTGATAAAGATAGCATAAATCAAAATAAATATTTGTTAAATATTTACCTGTTTTAATAAATATACGATTATCATCACCATAACATTTCATATTAGGAGTGATAGAAGTT
This sequence comes from uncultured Mycoplasmatota bacterium, assembly GCA_946407055.1. Lineage (GTDB taxonomy): Bacteria > Bacillota_I > Bacilli_A > RF39 > UBA660 > Coprovivens. Next base: position 1,908 of record CAMJMP010000047.1, read on the forward strand.
CTATCCCCCGTAAAGGAATCATATGCAAAAATCACATTACCCTTAAATGCTTTTTCATAATAAATTCCTTCAGTATTCCATTTAACAAATGGATTACGACGATTAACACTAAGACCAGGTTCTTGGAATATAAATTCTCCTTCTGCAAGTGTTAAAGGAAATAGAACATTAGAAGCAAGAAATCTTTGAAAACATTCACAAAGATAAGAAAGATTTTGATTGTTATACTCTGGATACATAGCAAGAGCATGATGAAGAAACTGAAGAAATACAGTTGCTTTATTAATATTCTCTTGTGTTGCATCCAGAGCTTTACTATAATCAAATTCTCTTTCGTAATGTTTTAGAATTTCATTATCCATTATTTAATAGTAAGAGAAGGTTTATCTTCAACATGACCAAGAGTGCAAGTAGGTTCAATACCTAATTCAGCAGCAGTAATAATACTTTGTTTTGCATCTTTATCATTAGTTTCTGTTGAAACTTCTGCATTAGGACTATTAATAATGTCAAATAGAAAATCGTGAGAACCATCAAACATTTGAGTTAAACTATATTTGCTTGTAATTTCGTATTCAATATAGTTTAAATCATTAACTGTAAAAGGAGGATAATTTTCTCCCTTTTGTGCTTTAATTAAAGCATTAATAGCAGCCATCATACCTTTAAGGTCAATATCTTGACCGGTAACAAGAATACCATTACGCTTTAATTCAAGAACATAAGATTTGAAATATAAAGAAAGAGTAGCAATTCTATCTTCATTAGGAACAAAAGTAGGAGTAAATTTAGTAAAAAGCTTTCTTGTTGCAAGATTTAAAACTTTATTACCATTCTTACCAGGAGTTCCCCACATAAGAACAGCATCAAGAATTCTTTCTCTAAGTTTTTTAACAATATTCTTTTTAGTATTTTGAATATTGTTTATCCTTTGCTTTTCATTTTTACAACATTCAGCGTCAGATTCAAGCATTGTAATAGCATTACAATAACTTTCAATCTTACTTTCAAATTCTTCTTGTTTGATTTTAAGAGCTTCTTCAGTAAATTCGTCTACTTCACCACCATTCTCTTCAATATTATCAATGATTTGTTGAAGCTCATCTTGAATTTCATATAATGATTTACTCATAATCTCCTAACAAATTTAGTTCTTTGAGTTTATTATAAATCTCAGTTGCAATTATTTTTGCATTTGGATGAGGGTCTCCTGTTGTACCTTTATAACGAAGGTCAAGAATATGTTTCCATTCCTTAATAGAATAAGTATAGAAACATTTAGTTGCACAATCAAGACCAAGAATACCTCTTGCATCTTGAGGTTTCATTCCATACTTGATGTATCTAAAATATCTTTGTTCATCATCAAGTAAACCCTCGATATAATCTTGACCTATTGTAATAGGATTATAAACTAAAGAAGAACCATCTTTTTGTGGAATACCTTTTGTCGCAATAGGATAATATTTTCCTACTTCTATATTTTCCCCCACATTAGCAAATATTTTATTATCTACTTTAAAGAAAATTCGTTCATCTGCTTCTTGTTCTCCATTTTCGTAATAATAAGTAATTGCATCAAGCCAATGAGGTTCACAAAAAGCAATATGTTCTCCAAATTTTTCATTTGCAAAATTACAATAACGAGTAGATTGCTCACAAATATTATTAGGAGAAACTCTATTTAATTCGCGAGAAGTAGAAATTTGAGTTTGAATTTCAAAACTAATTCGAATAATATCAAGAAGTTCAGGATATGCTTTAGCACATTTATAAATATATTCTTCACTTATAATAAAGTTGTCAATAGTTCTAAGAATTTTACTATCTAATTCTTTAACAAATTGACAATTTGTAGAAATAAACCAAGTATATTCTCCAGGAATATAAACATAAGTACAGAAAGGATTATTGATAAATTTATTAACAAGTCTTTGGAAAGACGCAGGAATTTCATAATAAAGAGTTCCATGACGATAAGGAGAACGATGATTCTTTTTCTTCCAAAGATTTTCTACAAACTCATAATCATTATGTCCTTTTGCTTCAGAAGCATAACAAATACGAGCAGCTTTTGCTATATGCTCAAAATTATCTTTATTTTGAACATATTTAACATATGGCTTTACAAGTTTCATTTTATTTCATTAAAAGTTTAACATCTTCTTTAAATCTTATAATATCTTTTTCAGAAGATATAGTATAAAGTTTACCAACAAGATTAACCATTATACAATCTTTTCTATAATAAACTTTTATCATATCTAATTTAGTTTTATGTAAAAGATTTGTTATAGTGGTAAACAATCTACCATTAATTTGAGCTAAAGTTAAAACCTTTGTTTCATTCATATTAAAATAAACTTTACTATATTTAATATATGATTAAATTTTATTATAGGAGATTTACTATTAATTAAATAAGAATTAGCTTTATAATCACAAGGAATATCAGATTTACCTGTTATATCTATTATATCCCCCGTAGAGGAAAATGATTGTTTAAAAGCAAGAGCTTCTTCAATAGTATTAATACTATATATGAAACTTCTTTCATTAGCAAAAGCAACATCATATGCTTTACGATAGATTTTAAACAATAATACATCACCAAATAGTTGGTCAATAGTATTAATATAAATCTTTTGGAGTTCTTTAATTTTGACAATAGGATAATCAATAGGAAATCCAAATCTTTCACTTACATTAGTAAGATTAAATAAATCACTTGAATAAACTCTACTATAATCAAGAGAAATATCTTTATCTTTTATAAAACTATGATATTTAAAATCATACCAACCTTTATTTATAAGTTCAAAATCTTTTAGACCAAAAGTTTCAGCAAATATATTTTCTTTTTCTTTATCAATATCAATAACTAATTCTTTTAAACGAGCAGGTATATCATTATTCATCATTATATAGTCTGTAAATTTGGCTTTATCAACACCAACATCAACTATATAATTAAACATATTGATAGCATCAATATCATTACCTATAAAAGCAAATAACCTAATTTCCATATACAAATATAGCAATAAATTTATTATAATCAAATAAAAATTATTAGCAAATTAAGGTGGCTTTCCGGCTTTCTGCGACACTTGAAATGATGCGTGTATAATTCACTATTTCAATGATTTAACGCTTTCTGCGTGGCTGGAATATGCCCTTGCTGCCCTTCTGACAAATGAAAAAGGGATAGACTTAAAGTCTATCCCATTATCGAACATTATAAGCATCATATCCTTCATCACTCTCAGTATATTCAACTATAATATTACCTCTTTCTTTACATTCTTCTATAACAAATTCTTTAAATTCACCACTGAGAGAAACACTACATTTACCATATTGATTTGTTTGACATTTTTTACAAGCATCATCAAACTTTTCAGTACCAAGTAAAAGAAAATATTCTTTTATATGAGTAACTTGATTTATTTGAGTAGCTTGAATAAAATATCTATAATTACTTTTAACTTGAAACTTTAAAGTTTTAGTTTTTTCATCATAATATGGCTTTTTCTTATCTATTGCAGGATTAATTAAATTATATTTAAGAATCAGAGCCATGTAGTTTAACAGTTTTAATATGAAATGGAAGTTGATTTACACCACTTCTTTCACCAAATTCTATTAGTAATTTCTTACCAATATATTGTTCAGGATTTTCAAGGAATTTCCTTTGATAATCAAAAGAGCCACCTATATGACATTCAAATGTTGCATTATTAATATCATTAAGGCATTTGAATAAAGGTAAATCACTTCGTTTAGTTCCTTCTGGATAAATATCAACAATGGTAAATAAACCATCAGTAGCTTTCTTATATTTAATCATAGCAAGGTTTCTCTTACCAAATTGATAATCATAGAAAGGATTTCTCATTATAAGACCTTCAAATCCTTCTTCAATATATCTATCTCTAAGAGCAATAGCTCTACTTTCCATATCAATAATTTGAGTAGGAAGAATAACAAATTTAGATTTATTAGCTAAATGTTGTTCACGAGTAACTATATTAGGCATAAAATATCTAAAATTATCTTGAAGATAAATACAACGAGATTCAGCAGATAAACCTTCAATAGCTACATCATAACACCAATACTGAACAAGTTTATTTTCAGGACATTTAGCGTCTTTAACAGCATGATTAATTTCATTTACACTATAACCTGGAATATAAACTTCTCCATCAAGAACAAAATTTTCATAGCACATTTGATTAAGAATATTAGTAGGAATTATTTCAAGAAGTTCTTCTTCAAGATAATGAAGTGAATTCCAAATTTCACCTTCACGACTTTGAAAAATAAGTTTATAAGGTTGAAATAAATCTTGAGATTTTTCAGCACGAATAAAACATCTTAAACCATTAATCTTCCATTGACCAAGATAATAGTTTACTTTCTTGAATAATTTATTATTTTCATTATCAAATGTTTTAGCAAGCATAGCAAGAGTTTTGCCTTCTGCATTAGTTCTAACTTCAGGCATATAAGTAGTGATGAATTGAATCAATTCTTCCTCTACGGGGAGAGAATGAGAATCACGAATTTCACTAAGATACTTATAACCAGATTTACGCTTAGCATCAAAACGAGAACGAACATCTTCTTCAGCAAGTCGCATTGTTTTGAAATGTTCAACACAAATACTACCACCTAAAACACCATGATAAACAGTTACAGATGTTCTGTTATCGTCAGGACAAGCAAACCAAACATTTGGTTTACCATAGTTATCTTTACGATAAAGA
>CAMJMP010000048.1 GCA_946407055.1 uncultured Mycoplasmatota bacterium
TCACCAGTAGTTCCTTCAATATCTAATTTCATATCAGCAAATGATTCTACTTCAATATCCCCTGTAGTAGTTCTTACTTTAATTGTTTTATCATAATTTTTAGGTACTTTTACAATTACTCTATTTCTCTTACCACCAAAATTAAATGACTTTTTCTTGGCGTTTAATTTGATTTGTAATTGATTATCTTCTTCTTTGATGAAGTAGTTTTCTGAATCTTCTGAATATAATTCTACTTTTATTTTATCTTCTGAATTTTCTTCTACGAAGATATCTCCTATATCACTTGTAATATATATATCTTCTATGTTTTCTATTTCTTTAGAATCTATTAAGTTTTCTGAGTAACCCATGTTGAAGAAACTAAATATATTAAATTTTGTATTTCCATTTAATAATAGTATAAATACACCAGTAACAAATACTGTTATAAGTGATAATAATATTATTAATGTTATTGCTATACCTTTATTCATTTTCATCCTTCTTTTCTTTATTAGAACTAATAAGCATTATTAGTTTTACGATTGCTTTTACTAATCCTAAGATTAAGAAGATCATCCATGTAATATGCCATGCCATTGTCATAAATGAAACAACTAAATAAATTGTTACACCTAGGATATCGATGATTTCCATTACTTGTTTTTGAATATTGTCTTCTTTTTCGTTTTTTGGTTTTTCTGATTCATTACTATAGTAAATACCATTATAAATTAATAAACCAGTTCCTAAAGCAATAAAACCAAAGAATACTGACACACCTAAGATTGGTTTATCAAGTCCTCCAGCTAATGCAATTATAGAAATTATCGCAAATATATATAACATTACAGCTATTGCTATATTTCTTGCAAAATTACTTTTTACATTCTCCTTTTTAGCTTCTCGTATGTTTTGGTTGCCAGTTAATAATTCATCTGATGTAATTCCAAAATACTCACATAATGGAATAATTTTATCAAAATCAGGTTGTGATTGATCAGTCTCCCATTTTGATATAGTTTGTCTAGATACATCTAGTACATTAGCAAGATCTTCTTGCGAAATATTTCTTTCTTTTCTTAGTTTTAACAATCTTTCTCCAATTGTCATACTAATCACCTCTTTCATGCCATAAATTATAGTTCTTTTTCTGGTTGCGTTCTATATAGTTGACTTGGAAATTTGTCAACTTTGGATAACATTTCATTGCTTTTTACTATTATAACACCTATTTTTTAAGAATTTTCATTTATTCATAAAAAAAGACTATTGCTAGTCTTATTTTCTTCTTTCTAATCCATGTACTGCATACATTTCTTTTTTATCTTCTTCCATTATGGCATCTGCAGCATCATATGTATCTTTAAATACTGTTCCTGGTATATGTTCTACTACACCAACATTTAAACCAATTGGTTCGTCTTGCTTCATTCCTAAATCTATAAGTGCTACTTCTTTCGCTGCTACAGAAGCTTTTAGTTTTGTAAGTTCAATATTTTCTCTTGTGATAACAGCAAATTCGTCACCGCCGATTCTATATACACAGTCACCAGTTTCTTTATATGTTTCTGTTCCATCATCGTTTAATGTTACTTTGTATTTTGGCCAGTATTTATTTAGTATCTTAGCTGTTTCACTTATGTATTTATCTCCTAATGAGTGATTGTAAGCATCATTAACATGTTTTAGTCTAAATAAATCGAAGATACCATATACAACTCCTTTTTGATTTATATCGAAGCCTTCAATTACTCTTTCATATGAATTTCTATTGTCTAAACCAGTTAAGACATCTAAACTCATTGCTTGAGTATTTTTCTCGTAACTTTCTGCCCTTTTTATTATTATACGGAATGTCTCTTTTACTTTATCCCAGAAATCCGGATCTAGTGTTTTTGGTTCTGTATAATTATTAATTGATATTATATATTCTCCATCGTTAGTATTAAAATTGATTAACATCATATTTTTTAATATTTCTGATGCATTTGCTAAATCTAAATTAAATGTTCCTTTTTTCTCTGCTAAAGGAGAAGTTTTATTTACTATACAACTTATTGTTTTTATTGTTTCAGGCATTGGAACATCGCTTTTTTTATAGACATAAGTCCCATCTTCCTTTTTCTTGTATAAAACTATGTTTCCAGATTGTAAATATTGTCTTAATAGATTTAATGATGTATTTAAACCTTCACTTACGTTATCTGTTTTAAGTGATTGCATCATTAATTCATATAGAAGGTAATATTCATCACGTTTTAATAAATCTATTTCTGGTGCTGTAACATTTTCTAATGCCATACTAAACACTCCTTTATTCTATATATATTTTATCATAGATTTGGGTGGTTTATGTTATTACCTTAGTTTTACTTTACATTAAAAAAAGACTTTTTAAAGTCCTTTTTAAACAGTTAGATTATTGAAATCTTTAACTCCTTTATTAATTAAGTATATATATAATAATATATCTATTAATAAGAATACTCCTGTAAATGATACTAGCAATATAATTGCACTAACTTTTTTGATTAGTTTTACTAATACTATTACAAATGTAACAACCAATATCATTCCGATCATTACTGATACAAATGAACTAACACTTTGTTTTACGACTTCTGCACTTGTTTCAGCATCTAATTTAGGATACTTAAGGTTTACTATTAAACCAATTAAATGAGATGCTAATGGCAAGATGATTGATGCAGCTAATAATAGTAATATTTCTAGAATATTAGTTTTAAATTTAATAAATAATATAATATCACCTATTATCATTGCTGGTGTAGTTAGTAATAAACTAGAATAGATCTTTGCCATTAAGATTTCTTTTGTACTAACTGGTAATGATTTTAGAATGTTTATCTTTCTTCCTTCTAGACTTATTACAGAACTTGTAATTGATGTCATGAAAGAAGTAAGTGCTATTAATGTGAATATTAATAGTGATTTATTATTAGTAACAAATTCCATTGGTAAATTGAAACCAGTTTCTGGATTTGTTAAAAGTGTAATCATTGAATCGTATCTAATACAAATCATTACTGCAAGTAAGATAAATAAGACCAAGGCAAAGCCAGCATTGATTATGAAAACTGGTGTTTTAAAAAAGATGTTGAATTCTTTTTTGATTAATGATTGTGTTGGAGTCTTTGTTGCTATTTTTACCTTTTCTATTTTAGTTGATTTATTTGTGCTTACATTCTTTAATCTTGAATTAATTTTGAAATAGAATTTGCTTAATACAAAGATGAATAATACAAATATAGCTAGATTAATTAATATAAATTTAATTAAATCTACTGCATTAAAATCTGTAACCAGTTTAGAATATACTCCGGCTGGATAATAGACTTTTGTAATAAAATCATTTATGCTTGTTGCGTGTTTTGCTATGTAATTAAACATGTCTTCTATATTATAAGATACGAATAGCATTCCTATTAAGAAAAGTGTACTTATAATTATTTGAGCAGCATTTTTGAATCTAAATCTACTTGATATACTTGATATTATTGCTGCTAATATACAAGATATAATGATTGGTATTATAGGTAGTAAGAATAACATTAAGATACTTGTTAAATAATAAGTCCAAGTAATGTTTTCTCCCCATCTTATATAAGCAATCATAGTTGGTAGTAAGAAAATTGTATTAAAAATCAACTCAAATACATAGAATTTGAATATTCTAATAAATAATACTGTACTTCTTTCAATTGGTAATGATAGTAATAATTGATCATCTTTACAATTAAATATTAATGGTCCTGCTTTATAGATACCTTCTATAATAGTTATTATAGAGATTGAAAAAGCAAATAATGCTAGCAGAATGTATTCTATGTTTAGAGGATCGACTTTTTCATACATTGTATTAGCCATTCCCCAAAGCATAAACATTAAATATAAACCGATTAAGGTTGGTAATAAAGAACTACTCTTTTTACCTTCTTTTTTACTTCTTATCTTAAAGACATTCATTCCACTAGTCATGGAAGCTTTAATTAATGAATATAGTTTTTTCATTCTTTATCCTCTAATTCCATGAAGACATTTTCTAGAGATTTATCTCCTTTAATTTGTTTCATGCTTCCACTTTTTACTAACTTACCATTTTTAATAATTGCTACTTTAGAGCAAAGTTTTTCAGCTACATCTAAGATATGAGTTGAATAGAAGATAATTTTACCTTCTTTAACCATTTCGTTTAATACTTCTTTTATCTCGAATACTGCTTTTGGATCTAAACCTACGAATGGTTCATCCATAATAAGTATTTTTGGATCATGAGCTAAGGCAGATATTAATACTATTTTTTGTTTCATACCGTGAGAATAACTATCAATAGTATCATTTAACTTATCTTCCATTCCGAATAATTTGGAATATTTTTTGATATTCTTTTTTCTTGTTTCTTCGTCTACTTCATACATATCACAGATGAAATCAATATAATCAATTGCTTTCATTTGCTCATATGTCTCTGGATTATCAGGAACAAATGCCATTAATTTTTTACAAGCTACTGGTTCATCTTTAATTGATTTACCATCTATTAGTATTTCACCTTCATCAAAGTCATGAATTCCTACTATTGCTTTAATTAGTGTTGTCTTACCTGCTCCATTATGACCAATAAAAGCAAATATTTCTCCATCTTCTACAGTAAATGATACATTGTCTACTGCTATTTTTTTACCGTATTTTTTTGTTACGTTTTTAATTTCTATCATTGTTACACCTCTTTAGTTACTTTTAAATATAAATACGTCTTCTACTCCATCATTTTTAACTTCATAATTACCTTTTGTATACTCGTTTATGATGTTTTTCCAGAATGAATAAGCAATTGGGTTATTCTCCATTGGTTGGACTTCCCAGTCGCCTTTAAACATGTTAAAAATGTCATATGCTACTTGTTTTCCAATATGATTTCTTCTATATCTAGGTAATATTAGGAATTCAGCAATACATTTACCTGTCTTATTGAATTTCAAGTTCTCATTTACGAATACCATACCTAAATAATCATTATTATTCTTTATAAAATAAGCGTTACGACTTGGTTCAGTAAAGTATTTATCAAACCACTTGTATTCGTAGATACAATCTTCATTAATATCATTATCGATGTATTGAGATCCATCATATAACGCATACTGTAAAAGACGATATAATTTGTCTTTGTCTTTCTCTGTTGCTTCTACTATTTGATATTCCACCTATGCCAACTCCTTTTATACTAATTCTTTCTTATTATATCTTATATATGTTCCTACAATAAATGCTATTGTAATTGCTATACTAATTAATACCATCATAGGGTTGATTCTTAATTTTGATATGACATTTCTTACATCAGATAATGTATAAATAGTAAAATATTTTAAGAATTTAGCTTTTTCTGTCATATCAGATAAAATATTAATTATGTAAAATATAAATACTAAACCTAGACTTATTCCTAAAGTCTTTTTTGTTTTATGCATGAATGTAGATATAAATAGATTTATTGAATATAATGGCAATGCAATTAATACTGGTGTAATACTTAATAAAAGATATTCTTTATGAGAGAAATCTCCACCAGATAGAAGTGCTATATAATTAGTAAGACTAATAATTAATATCATTAATAAAATGAATAAAATACTAACTATTATTTTGCTAGTTATAATCTTAGATCTTTTCATTGGTAAAGTACCAAGATATTCAATAGTCTTTTCACTTTCTTCTACTAGCAAAATATTACTACCTAAGATTGAAGCATAAATTCCAATTATCATTAGTAAGAATGTAAATCCTTCAGTTTTAAACCAACCATAATAAGAAGACATAGAAGCCATATCCATATTGAAAGCTTTTAGTATTTCTGGAGAAAAGACTTTCATTAATTCGTCCATGCTTTTCATTGTATCATCTGTTATAACATGAGGATATAGAATAGCTACACCTAAATATAATAATGTAATTATTAAAGTCCATATAATAAAACCTTTAAGGTAAGTTTTAATTTCTTTTCTTATCATGTTATCACCTACTTGTAGTAATTAATGAATAAATCTTCTAATGTTACTTCTTGTATTAGAAGTTTATCTATATTATATTTTGATAATTTATTAATTAATTCATTAGAATCGAGATTATTTATGAAAGTTACTTCGTTCTTATTTTCTTTACTTACTTTTAGTTTCAAATCTTTTTTTATTTTTTCTATATCTTTAGATGAAATTATTAAGTTTGTATAATTATCTTTTTTTATGTTTTCCATTAAATCTTCTTTTATTATTTCACCATCTTTTATAAAACCCACTTTGTCGCATAAGTTAGATACTTCACTCAAGACATGAGATGAATAAAGAATTGTTGTTCCTTTTTCTTTCTCTTTTAATAAGATGTCATGGAATGTTGTTTGCATGATTGGATCTAAACCTGATGTTGGTTCATCTAGTATTAGTATTTCTGGTTTATGCATTAAAGCTAGTACGATACCAGCTTTTTTGAGATTTCCTAAAGACAGATCTTCTACTTTTTTGTTTTCATCTATTTTTAAAGCTTTTACTAGTTCTTTTCTACGTTTACTTAAATCTTTTTTATAGAAAGATTCATGATAATTAAATAGTTCTTTAAGGGTCATTTCTCCAT
>CAMJMP010000049.1 GCA_946407055.1 uncultured Mycoplasmatota bacterium
GAACCAAAAATGAGTACAGAGTTATATCAAGTATTTGGTGAAGTATCTAGTTACTTAGAGAAATCATTTAATCCAAAACTAGAAGAAAAAGTTGGTAAACGACTAAAACCAGCATTTATATTTATAGGTATTTTCTTATTATTCTTAAGTTTTATATCTTACATAGGTTATGAAGATTTAAATCCAAAATATGGTTTCTTATATTATGTATCATTCGTAGCTAGTTTCACAGTAATCTTCTTTGGTTTCTTGATGCCTCGTCGTACAAAATACGGTGAGTTAATAACAGCTCGTGTTAAAGGTTTCAAAAATTATTTATTAACAGCTGAAAAAGATCAATTAGAAGCTCAAGTCGAAAAAAATCCATATTATTTCTTTGATATTTTACCATACGCTTATGCGTTACATATATCTAAGAAGTGGGTACAAAAATTTGAGAAAATGGATATTAGATTCCCAGAAAGTGCTACTGGTGTTGATTTCTTAGATGTCGGATCATTTGATAGTTTCACTTACAGTATGAATCCACCAGTTTCTAGTGGCTCTGGCTGCGGTAGTAGTGGTTGCTCATCATGTGGTGGCGGTTGTTCATCATGTGGTGGCGGTTGTTCATCTTGTGGTGGTGGAGGTTCATGGTAATTAAATGAGAACCTTCTATCTCCAATGGCACATAAGTGAAGCTTGCAATCTAAAATGTAAGCATTGCTATCAAGAAGACCATAAACCAGTTCAATTAGATTTCGATACATTACTAAGTTTTCTAAATCAATATAGAGAATTACTAAGTGAACTAAAAATAAAAGGACACATAAATTTAACAGGAGGAGAACCATTATGTTCTCCTTATCTGTTCAAATTATTAGATGAATTTAAAAAAGATAGTGATTTATATTCTTTTTCAATTCTTACAAATGGTACTTTATTAACTAAAGAACTTGCTAAAAAAATCAGTGAATATAATCCTGAATATATTCAAGTAAGTCTTGAAGGTGGAAAGAGAACTAATGACTTTGTAAGAGGCGAAGGAGTTTATAAAAAAGTAGGTGAAGCTATTAAACTTCTAAAGAAGAATAATATATTCACTTCTATATCTTTTACAGCAACCAAAATAAATTATAAAGAATTTCCTTTAGTAGTTAAGTATGCCGAAAAACTAGGTGTTGATAATGTATGGTCAGATCGTTTTATTCCTCTTGGAACAGAATACGATAAAGATTTCATTATGAATGTTGAAGAAACTCAAGAGTATTTAGATATCATGGCTAAAGAACGTGTAAGATTGATTGAAAAACATAGTAATACTCACGTTTCCATGAATCGTGCTCTTCAGTTTACTAGAACTCAAAACTATGCCTATCATTGTAATGCCGGTAGAGAATTATTAACTATTATGGAAAATGGTGATTTAGTACCATGCCGTAGAATGCCAATCGTTGTTGGTAATCTTATTAAAGATAATATGTTAAAACTATATAAAACAAATAAAATATTAAAAGATTTACAAAAAGAAGTAATCCCAAAAGACTGTTTAGCTTGTGAAGATGCTAAACAATGCCAAGGTGGTCTAAGATGTTTAACATATGCCTTAACAGGTAATTATAAACTTAAAGATCCAGGATGTAATATTGAATGAGAAACATTTGTTTCTCATTTTAATATTTGGTATAATTCTAGCAGGTGATGGAGATGGAATATAACATTGTAAAAGATGCCGATAAGATTCTTTTAAGAAGTTCTTATGTCATCGATAATCCAAAACAATTTAAAAACAAATGGCGTGAAGTATTTGGTAATAACAATCCAATTAATTTAGAGTTAGGTATGGGTCGTGGAGAATTCATTATTAACATGGCTAAACAAAATCCTAGAATTAATTTTATTGGTTTAGAATTAAATGAATCTCAAACAGCAACAGCAGTACAAAAGATAGGTAATCAAAATATTCCTAACTTAAAACTAATATGTGCTGATGCTAATAGTATTATTGATTTCTTTGGTAAAGAAATAGATACTATTTATTTAACTTTTTCAGAACCTTGGCCAAAACCAATTGATGAAAAGAAAAGATTCACTCATATCAATTATTTAAAAATGTATGATCGTATCTTTAAAAAGAATAAACATATAATTCTAAAAACAGATAACAAAGTTTTATTTGCTTACTCACTAGAAACATTATCAGATTATTGGTATGTATTTAAAAGAGTAAGTATGGATCTTCATAATGATGAAAGACATATTCCTAATGTCATGACTGACTGGGAAATTAAATGCCAAAAAGATGGTAAACAAATCTATTATGTAGATGCTATCTTTAATGAATAGGTGATTATATGAAAAATAATACCAAAAAGATAATAGGTGCCATCATTCCATTCGCTATAATAGAAATATGTTTAATTGCAATCTTAATTACAATAATTAGTTTCAAACTAATTACTATAGAAGAAATGCCAACATTATTCTTTGTATTTATGGTAATATATCTTCTGGTTCCAATTATTTGTTTAATAGTTAGTTTAACAATGCGTATTAAAGAAATAAATTCTGGCGAAGAAGATGAAGCAAAAAAATACTAAAAAGAGGAAAGTATAAAATGAAAATATTCAGTACAGAAAACATATATGGGGAAACAATAACAGAATCTCTAGGAATAGTTAAAGGAGAAATAGTTCAATCTAAACATTTAGGTCGTGACTTCATGGCTGGAATGAAAACAATCGTAGGTGGCGAAATTAAAGGCTACACAGAAATGATTCGTGAAGCTCGTCAAATAGCTACTAAGAGAATGGTTGAAGAAGCAGAAGCACTTGGTGCTGATGCCATAGTTGGAGTTAAATACGGATCTTCAGCTGTTATGCAAGGAGCAGCAGAGATCATTGTTTATGGAACAGCTGTAAAATTAAAAGCAAGTAAATAATACTTGTTTTTTTATGTTATAATAATCTATATAAACAGACAACGATATTAACTTCAGGAGGCTTAAAATGATTGATGTAATTATTCCCGCATATAACGCACATAAAACTATTCATCAAACTTTATATTCTATAAGTATTCAAACTATTGCAGATAAACTAAATGTTTATATAGTTAATGATGCTGGTAAAGATTATAAAGAATATATAGACTTTTTTTCAAACTTTATTAAAATTCAAGAAATAAGATTAAAGAAAAATGGTGGACCAGGTATCGCTCGTGAAGAAGGACTTAAACATTCTCACGCCAAGTATTTCACTTTTATTGATAGTGATGATGTATTTGCTGATCCAGTTTCTTTAGAATGCCTATATGACTCTATTAAAACTAATCGTTCAGATTTAGTTATTGGTAATTTTAATGAACAATCTTATAGAGGTGAATACTTAATTCACAAAGAAGATAAAACATGGTTACATGGTAAAATGTATCGTCGTAACTTCATTGAAAAAAATAATATTCATTTTAATGATAGTAGAGCAAATGAAGACAATGCCTTTAATCGTTCAATTCTTCTAAGAGATCCAAAAGTAACTTACTTAGATAAAAATGTTTATTATTGGTTATATAATGAAAACTCTATAACACGTCGTAATAATCAAGAATACAGTTATGAAGGTTTATTTGGTTATGTAGAAAACATGGTTTGGGTATTAGAAGATGCTATTAAAAATAAAATAGCTTATGACAAAATAGCTGCCCTAGCTTTATCTGTATTCTATGCTATGTATTATTATTATTTAAACTTTGAAAAGAAAGAATTAGCTAAAGCTTGTAAAAGATTATTAGAAATAGTAGAAGAGTATCCAATTAAAAACGAAGCTCAAAGACTTCAATTAATTACTGATCAATTAGATTTATCAAAAGAACAATTAGATAGTAGAAAATTAATAAATCCTATAATTAGCGATGTAGAATTCAAAGCTATGGTAAAGGAGAGTTAACATGATAGATATTATAATTCCAGCATATAATGCTCATAAAACTATTAAACAAACTCTTCTTAGTGTTTGTATGCAAAATATTGCTCCAATTCTTAAAGTTTATATAATTGATGATTGTAGTGATAAACCATATGATTATTTAAAAGATTTATTTAAAGAAAAAATCAATCTTACAATAATTCGTAATGAAGTAAATAAAGGAACTGGTGTTTCAAGAAACATTGGTATTGAAGCATCTAGAAATCCCTATATCTTCTTCTTAGATAGTGATGATTTACTACCAAGTATGTATTCTATGGGTAATTTATTTAATACTATCGAAAAAGAACAATCAGATCTTGTAGTAGGTGTAATGTGTATCCAAGAAGAAAACTTAAGAATGACTTATATCAAGAACAATAAAAATTGTGCAGCTAGTAAATTATATTCTAGAAACTTTATCGAAAAACATAACTTACGTTTTCCAAATTCTAGTAATCATGAAGATGGTATTTTCAATAATTTATTACTAGTAGCAAGACCTAAAATAAGTTACATAGATAATGAAACATATTTTTATCGTTTAAATGAAAACTCTACTACTAGAAAAGATCCTAAGTATTTATATAATTCATTGAAAGAACTAGCTAAGAATAATATTTGGTTTTCTATTGAAGCTGAAAAAAGAAAATATAATAAGTCAGATATTGCTGCTTATCTATTCCAAAATATTTGTTATTCTTACTTTATTATCTTAGATCACTTAGATGAACCCAATATTCAAAGTGTCTATCGTAATCTAGTGTTATTCTTATCTTTATATATGTCTTATGATAAATTCTTACTAGATGAAGATAAGTATAGAATATATTGTGGATATATAGGAGTATATAAACATATACCACCTATATCTTTCTATGAATTCTTGGGAAGAATATCTAATAGTGTTAAATAAATGATATAATTTAAAAAGAGGATGATTACATGAAAAAATTAAATATAGGTATTTTTATGGATGACTTTTATCCAAATATAAATGGAGTAGTACTAGTTATAGATGCCCTAGCTACTAATATGTGTAAGTATGCTAATGTAACTATCGTTGTACCAGAAACAGCATCTAGTGAAGGTGATGATGAAAAACCATATGATATATATCGTGTTAATAGTGTTCACTTACCATTAACTGAATATCATCTTGGTGCACCAAATCTAAGTCTACGTAAAACAGATAGAGATTTATTAGCCAAGAACTTTGATATCATTCATATCCATTCACCATTTTCAATGGGTAAGTTAGGTCTTCGCATAGCTAAGAAATTAAACATACCAGCTATTGCTACAATGCATACAAGATTTGATTTTGAATTTAGAAAATATTTAAAGAGTGATCATTTAAGTAGAATACTAATTCATGAAATAATTAAAGTATACAACAAATGCTTCGCTTGTATAGCCATTAATAATGCTATGGTAAAAGTATTTGAAGACTTTGGCTATAAAGGTAAACCTATCATTGAATATAATGGTACTGAATTAAAACTAATTGAGAATCCAGAAGAAAAAGTTAAAAAGATTAATAAGATGTTTAATTTAAAACCAGATGAAACAATGTTATTATTTGTTGGTCGTATCAATGAAGTTAAGAATATCTTCTTCATTTTGGATGTTATGAAACGCTTAAAAGAAAAAGGTATTGCTTATAAGATGTTCTATGTAGGAACAGGACCAGATGAAGAAAAACTAAAGAAGAAGATTAAAGAATATAAATTAGATGATCGCGTAATAATGACTGGAAAGATTACTGATAGAGAAATCTTAAGTACTTTATATTATCGCGCCAAGTTATTCGTCTTCCCATCATTATTTGATGCTTCATCATTAGTACAAATTGAAGCAGCATCACAAAAGACACCAGCGATTTTCATAGAAGGCTCTGTAACAAGTGATACTGTAACTAACAATGTTAATGGTTTCACAGCACCTAATGATTTAGAAAAGTTTACTGATCGTATTATTGAAATCTTAAATGACGAAAAACTATATAAGAAAGTTAGTGAAAACGCTCATCGTGATTTAGCTAAATCATGGGAGACAATCTCTAAAGAAACATATCAAATCTATTTAGATTTAATTGATAAATATAAAAGGAGTAACGCATGAAAATAGTATCATGGAATGTAGCAGGTTTTCGTGCTTGCTTAAAAAAAGGTTTTGCTGATTTCTTTAAGAATGTTGATGCAGACATCGTATGTCTTCAAGAAGTAAAAGCTTTAGAAAGTCAAATTGAATTTCATCCAGAGGGATATGAAATGTATCTTAATCCTGCTGAGAGAAAAGGCTATTCAGGTACCATGGTTTATACAAGGATAAAACCTCTTAATGTAACTTATGGTAACGATAATGAAGGAAGAGTAATAACCTTAGAATTTAATGATTTCTATTTAGTAACTCAATATGTTCCTAATGCTAAAGAAGATCTATCAAGATTAGATTATCGTATGGATTGGGAAGATGAAAAAA
The DNA here is from genome assembly GCA_946407055.1 of uncultured Mycoplasmatota bacterium. Lineage (GTDB taxonomy): Bacteria > Bacillota_I > Bacilli_A > RF39 > UBA660 > Coprovivens. The sequence continues at coordinate 6,426 of CAMJMP010000049.1, forward strand.
GAAACTATTTAAAAGAATTAGAAAAAACTAAACCAGTAGTTATGTGTGGTGATTTAAACGTTGCTCACGAAGAGATAGACATTAAAAATCCTA
>CAMJMP010000050.1 GCA_946407055.1 uncultured Mycoplasmatota bacterium
AAACCAGTACCTATAGAAGAATTAAAACCATATTTATATGATGCTATAAGAAGATTGATTTCTGAATAGGAGGTCTCTATATCATCCAAGAATTCTACCAAGAGATAAATAATAAATATATAAACTTAAAACAAATAGATTATCTTAAAAAGAAATATCTAAATCTTTATAATCAATTAAAAAAGAAAAAACTTTCTTCCGAGGAGAAATCTTTTTTACATGTTTATAAAAACTTAGATAAATACATCGAAAAACATAATAATAATTATTTAAAAGAATTACGTTCTAAAACTCACATATTAAATAATATTAATGGTTATCCTTTAGATGAATATCAAAGTAGAGTAGTCTTATCAGATGAAGATTCTACTTTAGTAGTAGCTGGAGCTGGCTCTGGTAAAAGTTTAACTATCGTTGGTAAGATAGTTTATTTAGTTAAAGTAAAACACATTCCACCAGAAGATATACTTTGTATCTCCTTCACTAATGATGCTACTATCAATCTTAAAAAGAATATATCCAAGAATTATAATTTTAATATCGATATCTATACTTTTCATAAACTAGCTTTATCAATTATAAAACAACATAACATTGAATATACTATTGCTCCAGATGATTATCTAGATTCTGTAACAGATGATTACTTCACAAATATCATTCCAACTAATGAGTATTTATCTAAAGCCTTATTAAAAGTATTAGGAAAGAACTATACTAACAAAGAATTATTTAACTTAAAAAGATTAGTTAAAACTTTCATTAATCTTTTTAAATCAAATAACTATGAAATATCTTATTTTCTTGTCATCTTAAAAAAGATCCGTAAAACAATTAATTTAAAGAAGTACTTTCATAACAAATATCTTATGTTGATAATTATTAACTTATACACAATCTATGAGGAAAGATTACACAGTGAAAAAGCATTAGATTTTAATGACATGATTAATGAATCTATTCTTGTTTTAAAGAGTAGGGGCTTAATAAAAAAATGGAAGTACATTATTGTTGATGAATATCAAGATACATCTTTAACTAAGTTCTATTTATTGAATGAAATAATCAAGTTAACCAATGCTAAATTCTTGGCTGTAGGCGATGACTTCCAATCTATATATAGGTTTACAGGTTGCAATTTATCAATATTCCTTGATTTTCCTAAGTACTTTACGCACTCCAAGACATTCCAAATTGTAAATACCTATCGTAATCCACAGGAACTAATTAACATTGCAGGCAAATTCATAATGAAGAACAAAAAACAGCAAAAAAAGGCTCTTAAATCCAGTAAACACCTAGAAAAACCTCTTGTCATTATTAAAACAGGCAACTATGTGCATACTTTAAAGCAATTACTTAAGAAAATAAGTTATCCACAAAGTAAAGAAATAATGGTTTTGGGCCGTAATAACAAGGATATTGAAAGGTATATAGACAAGAATTTTACAAGAGAAAATGACAAGTACATCTACAAAAACATCACTTTTAGATACTTAACCATCCATAAATCAAAGGGTTTAGAAAGCGATATAGTTATCATTATCAATCTTGAAGATTCATTATTAGGTCTTCCAACTAAAATAAAAGATGAAGAAATCTTAAAGTATGTTAATAATACTAAAGATTACTATCCTTATGAAGAAGAGAGAAGATTATTCTATGTAGCTTTAACTAGAACAAAATCTTACTGTTATTTAATAGTTCCATATTACAATGAATCTATATTTATCAAAGAATTGTTACAGAATAAAAAGAATATCAGGGTAGAAAAAAAGTAAACTTTTCAGTTTACTTTCCTAAGCCACTTTCATTGAGTGCTCTTCTTTGTTGTCATTTTTTTGTATCTCTAATCCGTTTTTGTATCCTTCCAAAAAAACTTTTTCCTCGTTTTCATCACGAGCAATAAATCTTTTAGGATCGACACCACTGAAGGCTGCTTCCATACCCATTTGGTATACTTGGTCCATATAATTAACTGGTTTTTCACCATCATCACTAATTTTTTTCTTCACAGCCATCTCTTCCAATCACCGCACTTATTATAACATTAAATACTAGTATGTGCTATAATATTTTTGACAAAGAGAGGTGTGTTTTATGACTAATAGTTATAGTGGAAAAACCGTTTTAATAACAGGATCTAGTAGGGGTATTGGAGCAGCTACTGCTGACTACTTTGCACAAAAAGGATTCAATGTAGTTATTAATTACGTATCTAACAAGGATAAAGCTAATGATTTAAAGAATGAATTGGAGTTTAAATACAATGTTAAAGTACTTGTAATTAAATGTGATGTCTCTAATGAAGAAGAAGTTAAAGCAATGTACAAACAAATCAAAAAAGAATTTGGTAAGTTAGATGTCTTAGTAAATAATGCAGGTATTGCTATCGATTCTACATTAGAAGATAAGAAAGTAGAAGACTTTAAACGTATCTTAGAAGTTAATTTGATTGGTACATACAATACTTGCAAGATTATAGGTATGGATATGTTCAAAAAGAAATCAGGTTCTATTTTAAATATATCTTCTACAAATGGTATTGATTCATTCTATCCATACAGTATGGATTATGATGCATCTAAAGCAGGAGTTATTTCTTTAACTCATAACTTTGCTCTTAGTTATGCACCATATGTAAGAGTTAATTCAATCGCACCAGGTTGGGTTAATACCGAAATGAATAAAGAATTAGATGAAGATTATGTAAAAGAAGAATGTAAGCACATTTTATTAGGTAAGTTCGCTGAACCAGAACAAATAGCAATGGAAATCTTCCATGTTGCAGTAGAATCTACTTATTTCAATGATGCTATCATTAAAGTAGATGGGGGACGTTGTTAATGTTAGAACAACTTGGTATTAGTGAAGATACACTTAATTTTATTAAACAAGAAGAAGAATCATTAAAAGATGTTTATAAAGAAATAGATGATAACTGTGAATTGAATACTATGAAAGTACTTGCTGGTTTTCAAAAATATGAAGTATCAGAAGGGGTATTTAATAGTACCACTGGTTATGGTTATAACGATTATGGTAGGGATACTATTGAAAAAGTATTTGCTTATGTTTTAGATGCAGAAGATGCTATTGTAAGAAGTCAATTTATATCAGGAACTCATGCTCTTACAGTTGCTTTATTTGCTTTCCTAAGACCAAATGATAAAATGCTTTCTATCTCAGGATTACCATATGATACTTTACATGAAGTAATAGGTATCAGACCAAATAATAGTTCACTTGCATCATATGGTGTAACTTATGATCAAATCGATTTAGTAGATAATGATTTCGATTATGAAAAGATAAAAGATTATCTAAAAAACAATAAAGTAAAATTAATAGAAATACAAAGAAGTAAAGGTTATTCAACAAGAAAAAGTATCACCTTAGATAAAATAGAAAGAGTAGTTAAAGCTATTCGTGAAGTAGATCAAGAAGTAATAATTATGGTTGATAATTGTTATTGTGAATTTGTTGAAACTCAAACTCCTCTTACAGTTGGAGCCGATGTAATAGTTGGATCTTTAATTAAGAACTTGGGTGGAGGTATCGCACCTAATGGTGCCTATATCGCTGGTCGTAAAGATTTAATCGACTTAGCTGGTGAAAGATTAACTTGTCCTGGTGAAGGAAGAGATGTTGGACCAACTCTAGGAATCAACAAGAGTATCCTACAAGGATTATTCTTTGCACCAAGTGTTGTTAGAAGTGCACTTAAGACAGCTGTCCTTACAGCTAAATCATTAGAAGACATGGGATACGATGTAGAACCTAAATATAATGTAAAGAGAGCAGACATTGTTGAAAATATCACTTTTAATGATGCTGATAAATTGATAAAATATATACAAGGTATTCAAGCTGGATCACCAATTGATTCCAACGCAGCACCAATACCAACTGACATGCCAGGGTACAAAGATCCAATCATCATGGCATCTGGATCATTTACTCAAGGCTCATCAATTGAATTTAGCTGTGATGGACCAATTCGTCCACCATACGTTGCTTATCAACAAGGTGGTTTAACTTATGAATACGGTCGTCTTGGTGTAGCCAAGGCTATAGAAAATTTGAAAAGAGGATAAAAGAATGAAGAATAAGAAGGCGTTAATATTAATAATACTTGTAGTGTTAGTTGCTGCTGTTGCATTTGCTGCTGGAGCACTAAGAAAACCAAAAAAAGAAGAAAAGAAAGAAACAAAAACTGAAGAAAAACAAGAAAAAGAATTTACAACTTATATGCCAGCAACTTATAAAGTTTGCGATGAAGATAGTTGTATACATATCTCTGGTTCATACCATATGGGCGATAAAAGAATTACAAAACTAGATCAAAAAATAATAGATATTTTTGATAACAGTGATTATCTTGCTCTAGAAATAGAAGACGATACTGATAGTGTAGATCAATCACAATTCTTAATGAAAGATGGTAAAACTCTTCAAGATGTTGTTACACCAGAATTTTATGCTAAGTTAGAAAAATTCTCAGAAGAACATCCAATGTATGTTTTAAAAGCTTATCAAAATTATAATTTAGGTTTTAATTCAACTATAATTGAAACATTACCTTTATTAGAAGCTAAAGCTACAACACCTGGAATGGATACTATTTTCCAAAAAAGAGCTAAAAAGAATAATAAAGAAATATTAGCTTTTGAAACAATGGATTTCCAATTAAATTTATTAACTGGTTATTCAGATGAATTCTATATGCAAACTATCGAATACTTTATCGACAATTATGATGAAGCTGCTAAATTACAATTAGATTTATACGAAGCATATCTAAAAGCTGATGTTGATGAAATGCTTAAATTATTAGCAGAGGATGAAGAAATTGAAAACGGTGAAGAAGCCACAGAAGAACAAATAAAATTCTATGAAGCAATGTATACTAACCGTAACAATCATATGACAGAAGTTATAAAAGAATATCTTGCTGATAATAAAAATGTATTTGTAGTAGTTGGTGCAGCTCACGTACTACCTGAAGGTGGTATTCTAGATCAACTAAAACAAACAGGAAATTATACAATTACAAGAGTTGAATAAAATGTCTATTATTAGACATTTTTATTTGCTTTTTAATTTTATAAACTAACTAACATGATATAATTGATATGGAAGTAGAGGGATTTGTTATGGCAAATGAATTAACAAACGATGAAATAGAAGAACTAGTTGGTTTGAATGATACTGATAAAAACATGCTTAAAGCACGTAAGAATGGTTTATTATTAACAGACAATCAAGTAGCTACTTTAGAAAGATATGGTATTAATGCCGGTAACGTAAAAAGTACTGAAGAATTAATCTACTTAATCGAAGAAGCTAACAAAGGTACTTGGGATGATGAATATAGTGAATTAGACTACCTTGCAGATGAACTATCTCAAAGGAGATACTATGAAGAAACCAAGAAATAAAAAAATCAAAAAGTTAAAAAAATATCAAACTAAAAAATTCGATTATTATAAAACATTAAATGAATATTACATTGAAAATGGAGAAGCATATATCTCTGTAAATGTCTATTCAATGGATGATATCATCTCACGTTATTCAGTAAAGAATGATGAAGTATTAAACTATGAATTTATGAGATATTTAGAAACTAATTCTTCATACATTCCAGATGATTATCCATTAGTACTAGAAATATGTAATCATCACTTTAATGATGAAGAAAAAGAAATAATTAGAAAAGTAATTAGTAACCACTATGGTATTAGTTTAATTAATAAAAATGAAGAGCTAAAAGCCAATAAAAGAAAAGGTAAGTATTTAATTTTATTTGGTTTATTAAGTTTTATAATCTTTGCTTGTTTAGCATACCTTGACAAGCTAATGATTATAAGAGAGATCTTCTCATTAATCTTCTGTTTTACCGTTTGGGAAGCTACTGATATAGTCATTTTCAATGATGACCAAATTAAAGAAGAAATATATAATTTACAGAATTTATCTGAAATTAAGATTATTTTCAAAGATTAAGCAAATATTGTGATAAATATTTGCTTTTTTATGATATAATTATTAAGAATAGATAAGTCTCTTAGGGGTAAGTACGCATTGGAGGAATAAAAATGGAAGAAAATCAAAAATTTAACGTTCAAATAGAAACTGGAGAAATCAAAGAAGCTGAGTTATTGACTGTAGTAGAAATAGATCAAAAACAATATGCGATTTATATGATTGATAATGATGAAACTCAAGGTGAGAACGTTGATATTTTAGCGTCTTATGTTATTAAGGACGATGAAGGTTACGATCAATTAGTGGATATTGATGATGCTGAAGATCGTGAAAAGGTAGCTGAATTTATTAAAAATCTAATAGCTTAATTAAGAGGGTGCAATTATGGGGAAGTTAAAACCAGAAGAAAGAAAAGCTGTACTTAAAGCTTTAATGACTTTATATGGAGATCGTTATACAACAGCAGAAAACTTTTTTGCTG
>CAMJMP010000051.1 GCA_946407055.1 uncultured Mycoplasmatota bacterium
AAATTTTTTGATGAATAATATATTAGTATGTGTTAAATAATATACATATGAAAAAATAACATAAAAACAGTGGAAGGCGGTGCTCTAGAATGCAAATTACAGATGTGCGTTTAAAGAAAGTAAATTCAGGAAGCAGAATGAAAGCAGTTGCTTCAGTTACATTTGATAATGAATTCGTAGTTCATGAAATCAAAGTTATCGAAAGTCAAAAAGGATTATTTATTGCTATGCCTAGCAAAAAAAGATTAAATGGTGAACATAAAGATATAGCTCACCCAATCAATCCAGAGACAAGAGAAAAAATAGAAAAGGCTATATTTGAAGCATATGAAAATGCTCCAGAACCAGAAGAAACAGCAACAGCTGTTGATACTGAAGAAGTAGCAGAATAATAAATAAAGAACACTTTTAAAGTGTTCTTTTTTGTTTTTTATACGAAAGAAAAATCCCCTCTAGAAGAACTAGAGGGGACGACACTCAACATCCGAAAGGATTGCCTATTATGAGTGTCTTAATCTCATTAAACAGGGGCTTTAAAAGTCCGATTGGGCTCAAGAGACTCATGTAAACGGGGTCACCTTTGCGCTCCTGTGCGATATTAGCTACTACTATATCGTGATTTTTAAAAAAGTCACATACAGTTTGGTAGTTTGACTCGCTAACTTTAATGAGTGTTTTTGCATTTTCCATTGGAAAATACCTCCTTAAAAATATATTGTGTCCATTAACTGTTAAATCTGTCATAAAACCACCTATAAATATATTATAACCATATTTAATTCAAAAGAAAAGAAAAGTTATTAATTAACTTTTCTTTGTTTTTTAGCTTTCTTTTTATTAGCTTTACTAATTTTCTTAGCTTTCTTCTTGTAATCTGCTACAACAGGAATAGCTTCAGTTTCTTCTCTTATGAATGTATCAAAAGCACTATCTCCACCAAAATCAACATCATCTAAGAATTCTTGTTGTGCTTTTTTCATATCTTTCTTTTCTTTTTTACGTTGTTCTTTTTCTAGCTTCTTTAGTTCTCTTTTTGATAATTCATTTTTAGAGATTACATTAGATCCTTTTCTAACTACTTCTCTTTCTAAAGTAATATCATCAACTATTGTATTAGCAATAGTTTCTTCTTTTACTTCTTCAACTTCTTTTACTATTTCTTCTTTAACTGGTTTTTCTTCAATTTCTTCTTCTATATCTCCATCTAATCTCCTTGCCCATTCTTCAGTATCTTCATTTTCTATTTCAACAGGCATTGATTTAGTTTCTTCAATCGGATCATATACACCAGTTTTACCAGAAGATAATCCATCTTTATCACTTTGCTCTACAGCATTCTCCCAATGTCCTTTACGACTTGATTCAACCATTCTGAATAAGATATCATTCTTTTCTCTTAGTTTTCTATTAATAGCAAGTATTGCTACTGCTAATATTAAACAAGCAAGTGCAATAGCTGCAAATATAAATGCTGCAATTAAGAAAGTACCATCTTTCTTATCAGTAGTAGTTTCTACTTTACCGAAACCTTCATAATACTTTAATAATGTGCCTTCTTCAGTATCATAAATATACCAATTCTTTTCACCAGTTTTAACATTCATACCATAAACTAATAATAATTTATCATCATCGTTCTTATAGTATGCTTCTACTCTAACTTTGTCTATTTCGATATATCTACTCTTTTCAAAGCCTTCTATTTTATCCTTAGCTTCATATGGTATTAAAGATACTAATACACCAGATATTACTTTATATTCACTATATTTACCATCTTCATATAAATATAATTTAACATTACCTTCTGCATCTTTTAAACCAACTAAAGTAACTTTAGTAGCTTCATTAACAAATACAGGTACTTCTTTTTCTTCTAAAGTAATTGTTGAAGGAGTAAATCCATTTAGTAATTCACCAAGTTCTTCAGCTTTTCTAACCACTTTATATTCTTTATCGTCTAATTTAACAATAATTGGATCTAATTCAGCACGAGTAACCATAATAGTATAAGTTTGTTGATTACCCTTAGGAGCAGTAACTATTAAATCAATTTTATTAACTCCTTCAGTTAGTTCTCTAACTCCTGCGCCACTTACAGTAGCAGCATCTTCAGTAGTAGCGAAATGAATCCAAATACTTTCTACTTCATTAGGAACATCTAACTTATACTCTAATACATCCTTACTGAATGCAGGTTCTATTTCATAATTATCAATATATAATCTACTTAAAGTAGCATCTGTACTAGCATTTGCATTAGCTCTAGGAGCATCTACATTTTTAGTAGCAGTATTGTTATTAACTACTCCAGTTTGTTTTTGATTAATTGTAACTGTTGCACTACCCTTAGAAACTGCTGCATCAGTAGCATCAAACTTTAATACTTCTGCACTACCAATACCAAATGTTGCAGTACCTGAAGCTGTAGTTTTAAATGTAAATGTTGCACTACGTCCATTTGTAATACTTCCAGCTACTACACTAGTACTTCCTTGAGGACTTACTGGACCACTATAAGTTAATTCATAACTCCAAGCATCAGCATCATCTCCATTAACAGTTGCCGTAACTGTAATAGTATCTCCTACTGTTACTGAATTCTTACTAGGACTTACCGAAATACTAGCAGCATTAACAGTGTGACCTAACACTACAAACAATAATAAACTAAATAATAAATACTTTAATCTCTTCATAAAATCTCTCCTTCTATAAAGTTAATTTCTTTAATATATGGCTTTGAATTAATACAAAGTCTTTTAAATCAACAACACCATCATAGTTAACATCAGATGCAATAAACTTTTCATCAGTTAATGTCATCTTCTTTAAAATATGACTTTGACATAATACGAAATCCTTTAAGTCAATTACTGCATCACCATTATTGTCTCCTCTAACAGCAATCACATAACTAACACTTTCGTTACCAGCCTTTATTGTAATTTTATCACCAGTAGCTAGGTTTCCACTAGTCTTTACTTTATTACTACTATCCATAACAGTAGCACTACCACCATTCTTAACTACTTCTGTAGTAAGAGCTTGTACTGTAGTATTAACACTTATACCATAAATAAATGTATTATTTACTTTAACATTCATTTTACTAACTACATCACTTGGTTTAATTTGTACCTCTGTTTCATGAACTACTTTATTAACTTTAACTGTATATTCACTAAAAGATCCATCTTCAGCAGTAGCTTTAACTTTTACATTAGCTACATTATTACTAAATGTATAAGTACCAGTTCCTTCTACTGTTGTCGTAGTTTCTTCTGCTTCAGCACTAACAACAAATGAATCATTATTAGTATCTAAGAACACTTCAGCTTGTTCTAAAACACTACCATCAAATCCATCTATCAATACGCCATCAATCTTAATATTTTTTAACTTACTATTAGTATTCTTATTAATAGGTTGAACTTGTTGTTCACCCATATTCTGATAAACAGGAATTGTAAATACTAATTCCTTATTTAAAGAATTACTATTCTTATAAGCATTGTATGTTAATAATCCTTCGGAACTAGGTGCCCATATATTAGTCATATATTGATGTTGATACATAGTATTAGTTCTATAACTAGATACATTAAACTTTTGATAATAAATAGAATCTTGACCTTTATCAATATAACTAACTTTTAAGAATTCTGCTCCACCCTTAATAGCTTTCTCAGGACTATTCCAAGGTCTTTGATATGTTAAATAATTAGAATTATTTAAATCAAAGAAACTAGCAGCATAACCTAAAGCATTAACAAATACTGTACTACCATAAGCATTAATATTATAGAAGTTATAATAACCATCTAAACTATTACTATTATATGTTTTACCAGTAGTAGTTGTATAAGTACCACTAGATGGATAATAACCTACTTTATTATTACCTTCTTGATAACTTCTAACCATTAATTGAACTACATTTAATTCTTGCTCTTGAGCAGCAACCTTAAATATGTCTATATATTGTTTTAAGTTACCATTTCCAACTAATGCTAATAATGCAGCATCATTTTCTTCATTCTTATTATCATTTATATCAAAGAATTGAAATATTCTATTCTCAAATAAACTATTTCTTGGATCCATAAACATTTCTACTACATTACTTCTAACATAGTAATAATCGGTTTCTAATGGAGTTTCATATAACCAATAGTTTGGATTACTTGTTTGTAAACCACACTTATTTTGTTCATTAGTAGCAGCTTCCTCCATACTAACAGTTAACACATCAGCTTTAAATACCCATTGTGGATATTTACTATGTAAGTAATATAAGTAAGGACAATAACTTTCTACAAATCCTTGACTCTTTAACATATTACAATAATCATTATATGTTTCAATACCTTCTTTATCAGTAGTTAATATTTCCGCATTATAATTTCTTATATATTGTTTACAAGAGTAACCAATCTTACCATCCTCATAAGATATTTTATATAAAGCACATTTACCACCTATATTTACTGCATCACCTAATACAGTAACTCTCGTACCATAAACTAACTCTGTAGCTTTATTGGCACTAATACTTCCATTAGCAGAATAAACTACTAATGAATCGGCATCTATTATTCCTTCAAAAGGGAAACTATCAGCCAAAACAATACCTCTACCTAAATAAAAAGAAACGAACAACAAAAATGTAAACATCATTATCTTTACACACTTTTTCATTTTTCCACTCCTTTCTATCTTTATACGAGATATCCTCACCTTAATTATACCATGCAGAGCCCCTTATAACAACGAACTCCTATACACAAAAGTGTAAATAGACACCACCTTTTTTCTACTATTTCTTAATATACTTGTTTTATGTTATAATTTAATATAGAATATGTTGACTTGAAGGGAGAAACTTTATGAGCGTATTACATAAAAAATTAAAAAGAATAAATATATTTCAAAGAATACTTTATTATTTAACTCAGGTTCTATACCTTGGCGCCCTAGCATACTTCATATATGCTATTTTAAAACTTAAGGGCATTGAAACTACTCTACGTATCATTGGTATTGTAGTATTAGGTATCTGGGCACTTATATATATATTAGGTGGATTAATTAGTTTATTAACTAAAAAAGTGGTTCCATTTATAATAATGACAATCTTAACCCTACTCTTAAGTGGTGGCCTAATATTTGTTTCATACAATATTAATGATATATTTGCTAAATTAAGTAGAATCAATAAAGAAACAGTAACTTATACATCTAAGCTAATTGCTTTAAAAGGAACTACTTATAATAAAGGATTAATATTTGGTATGGTTGAAACAACTAGTGACCTTGAAGGTAACCAACTAGCTGTTAAACTAGTAGAACAAAAGAACTACACAAATGATATTAAATCATACGATGATTATGAAACAATGTTAGCTGATCTATATAAAGGTAAAATAGATGCTTGCTTCGTATCAGGTAACTATAAGATAAACTTCTCTGAAGATTATCCTAATATAGCTGATGAAGTTATCGAACTTGCTGAATATAGTGAAGATATGAAGAACGAAGATAATGAAATGTTATTACATAGTTCTTCTAAAGACTTAACCGAACCATTTACTATGTTAGTAATGGGTGTTGACTCAGAAAAAGATGGCTTAACTGCTAACCAAGCATTCAATGGTGATACATTAATCATGATTACATTTAATCCAAATACTTTAACAGCAACAATGTTTAGTATTCCAAGAGATATGTATGTACCTATTGCATGTAACAATAATAGATATAATAAGATTAATTCTTCTGCAGCTTATGGTTCAAGTTGTGTAATTAGAACTGTAGAACAATTAACTGGTGTTAAAATAGATTATTACTTAAAGATGAACTTCAAAGGTGTTGTTAACTTAGTTAATGCTCTTGGTGGTGTTGAAGTTGAAGTTGAAGAACCAGACTTTGCTTATCCAGGACATAGTAAAAATGAAGTTTGTGAACAAGACTCTAACAGAGCATTTGGTAAAAACTTAGTTTGTGTACCAGTTGGTAAACAAACATTAAATGGTGAACAAGCACTTGCTTATTCAAGATGTCGTCACTTATATGCTATTTCTGATATAGCTCGTAACCAACACCAACAAGATATTATTGAAGCTATGGCTCGTAAGATTAAAGGTATTAGAAGTCTAGAAGACTTCAAGAAAATCTTAGAAGCTATTTCAAACAACTTAGAAACTAACATGACTACTGAACAAATCTTATCATTATACCAAGTTGGTAAAGATATGTTATTAGCTTCTGGAGACAATAACCAATTCGCAATTGTTAAAACTCACCTAGCTTACTATAACTTACCTGTTTATATACCTGGTAGTGATTCCTATACTAGCGC
>CAMJMP010000052.1 GCA_946407055.1 uncultured Mycoplasmatota bacterium
GGGAATTGTTGCACTCAATTGGAAATCAGCATATCCATTTAATTCGTCTAATGCAACATTAAAATTTGGATTTAATCTAACAGTGATGTTTTCTTCTTCAACATTAAAGGTTGTCTTTTGTGCTCCTGTTTTTGCATCTAACGTTCTTATTTCATTAGAGGTATTAATTCCAGTTATATAGAATCCTTCACCATAAGATGTATAATATGCCTTTTGACTTAAACCGGTGCCGTCTGCATTTAATTCTGCTTGGTGAAAATCTGTATGTGCATATTCATATACTTTAGTTCTTTCCTCATCAGCATATGCTCTAATCTCTCTTCGAACTATTCCTGTTTTCCCTATGACTGATACATCATTTTTAGGTGTAAGATAAATAGTACTGCTTGATACTACTTTGTTTCCTCGCCATTCCGGTATTTTAAACTTGATTGCTGAAATGATACCATGTTCTTCTGCTTCTGATCTAGTTGAGTACCAGTCAAAATCTTCAAAAGTACTTTGATTTACTAATTCATTTGTTGCTGTTCCATTAATTGGATCGTTTTTATAAATACCATAAAACAATTCACCATCAGAATTAGGAGGAGCTGATTCAATACCATTCGAATAAAAACTTTTACTAGGTGTTCCATATAATAAAACACTTTCACTATTCCATATAATTAATTTATCCAATCCCCCAAGGAAAGGTCCTTCTGAACTCGTTATATCTTCGCTGTAATATCTTCTAGTTCCAATTGAAATTGATTTCATATCTTGATAATCTTTTTTATAAATAGAAGATGAACTACTATTATAGTACAAATGAGAACTTGCATCAAAGTTACCACTAAAAGTGCCATTTATATAATTTTGAAAATAGAAATTCATACTATTACGATCATTGATTGTAGTAGTTTCACCATTTTCATCCTCAAATTCTAAACTGTTAATTGCTAATCCTATCATATAATCATATTCTTTACCTTCTTCTGGTTCGTAATATGGTACAAATAGCTCATAACCATTAGAAACGAGAGTATACATATAATTACCATAGAAATAGAAACCGTCGTTTTCAAAAGATATGGTATTATCATTTAATTCTGCTGATAATATGCCCGAATCGTAAGAAAAACAACGATGGAATTCAAGGGTAACATTACAATATCCGCCTTTTGCATACCAACCACCTGTATGAGTACTATTATCATTCTCAGTTGGCCAGAATCCAGGTGTTGTCTCATCCGCTCTTCCATAAGAATATAATAATATTTCTTTTGAAATCTCATCTAGAGGAACGTCAATATATGTATCACTATCTTTTTCTTTATATTTATAAGTAACTTTAATATTTGAAGATAATTTGTTAGATGGTGTTATCTTTCCAACTCCAGGTGAAGTACTTATTTTTGTAAAGAAATTGATAAATTGTCCTTTCTCATTATTTATATAACCTACGTTATTTACTTTTCCGGCTTTAAAATCTACATCAGCAGTCACTGCTCCTCCGGTTGTAATTAAATTATTGTTATCATTAGCTATGATACTATCATTTTCGGACATTTCATTATCTGGTTTGTTACCTTCCATCCAAACCTCAAATACTGGTAACATCTCAGGAGTTAATTCTTTAGTAAAGTTTGTAATATATATAGAAATAGTTAATTGTTGGTTGCCACCAACTGCATATCTATCGGCAGGAATATAATATGATGCATATATTTCTGTTCCTGAGTTGCTAATAGAAAAGTCATTCATCCATGCTTCTCTGCCCAAAATCATATATGGTTGATGATTTGAATCATTAGGAATCGTTGCTTTTACTTTAATTACTCCACCACTTAATGAATCTGTTTGGTTAGTTGTACTTTCACTTCTATCTATTCCAACTTCTAATGTATAGAATACTTTGTCGTTCGTTCTTACATACTCATCTGTTTCTGATGAATCGTGTCCTTCTAAATCTGATACACTATCAAATGGAGCGGTTCCTGTCTTCCTTTCTACAATTCTTGCATAGCTGATTTTCATCTTGTCGTAGTTATCTGGTTGAATTGCTCCAGCTAGTAATTGTTTATACTTAATATTTTTATATACTGTTCTTCCATCTTTTACTGGTACCAAGAAGATAAATGCTGGTACTAATAGAACTATTAAAGCTATTATAAGTAATATTTTTTTCTTCATATTATCACCTACTATATCATTATTATTTTATCATATTAAGGTATAGTAATACATAAAAAAAGAAGCATTTTTGCTTCTTTATTTTATTAAACATTCACCAGTCATTTCTTCTGGGATTGGTAAGTCTAATAACTTTAACATTGTAGGTGCAATATCAGCTAACTTACCATTTTTTAATTCTATACCTTCTTTAGTAATTATACATGGTACTGGATTAGTTGTATGGCTTGTTACTGGTTTATGTTCTTCATCCCACATCATGTCACAGTTTCCATGGTCAGCAATGATAATTAAGATACCACCTAATTCCATTATTTTAGAATATACTTTATCTAAGCATTTATCCATGTCTTCTACGGCTTGAACTGCTGCTTCATAAACACCAGTGTGACCTACCATGTCACCATTAGCAAAGTTCATTATTGTAACATCGAAGTTACCTACTTCTTTTAAGAAATTATCTGTTACTTCATAAACTGACATTTCTGGTTTTAAATCATAAGTAGCAACTTTAGGAGAAGGAATAAGAACCTTCTTCATATCATCATATTCTACTTCTTTACCACCATCAAAGAAGAATGTTACATGTGGATATTTTTCTGTTTCAGCAATTCTTAATTGTGATAAACCATTTTCATGTAAGTAATCTACTAAGATATTCTTTAAATCTAAATCATTAAAAGCATGTGGTGATTTAACTGTTTCAGTAACTGGATACATAGTCATTGTAGCTAAGTTATTGAAGTGTTTTACAACAAGCCCCTTTTCATTAGCTTGTGGTTCATATTCAGATGGATTAGATAATAAAGTAAACATTTCTCTTAATCTATCTTTTCTAAAGTTAAATGCCATAATTGCATCATTATCTTGTAATGGGCATTTATTAATAATACCTGGTATAACGAATTCATCAAATACACCATTATCATAGTTTTCTTTAATTAAATCTTGGTATGAAGCATATTCTTTAGCTTCACCATAAACGATAGCGTCATAGCTCTTCTTTAAACGATCAAAGTTATTATCTCTATCCATACCATAATATCTACCAGAAATAGTAGCTATCTTACCGATGCCTACTTCATCTAGTTTAGCTTGTAGCTCGTCTAAATAAGTTAAAGCACTCTTTTCATAAGTATCTCTACCATCTAAGCAAATATCAAAATAAACATTTTTAACATCTTTTTCTTTTAAAATATCAATTATTGCTAATAAGTGATTAATGTGTGAGTGAACACCACCATCACTTAATAAACCAAAGATATGTAAGTTGGAATTATTCTCTTTAACATGATTAATAATTTTATTTAATTCTACATTATCTTTTAATTCATTTGATTCAATAGATGCTGTAATGTTTTCTAATGGTTGCATAGCAACACGACCAGCACCTAGATTCATATGGCCAACTTCACTTGTTCCCATTTGGCCTTCTGGTAAACCTACTGCTTTACCACTGGCTTGTAAAATTGAATGTGGATATTTATTAAATAACATATCTAATGTTGGATGATTAGCATTTTTAAATGCATTACCATCACTAGATTCTCTTATTCCACAGCCATCTAATATACATAATACTAAAGGTTTAGTCATTTTATCTCTTCTTTCTACGTACAATATTTTATCATAAAAAGAATTAGATGTTATCTAATTCTTTTGATATTTCTTCTTTATCGATACCTTTACCGATGAATACTAATTTAACCATACGATCACCATAGAATTCATCCCAATCTTTTTTGATATCTGGGTTTTCTTCTAGAACTTGTTCTTGTACTTCTAAAGGTGCAGTGATTAACCATGGACCTGCTTCAGTTAAGTCTTTTAAAGTTCCTGCTTGTTCAAACATGTAAGACATATCTTTATCATCTTTGAAATAAGTTAAACCTTTAACTCTAATGATTTTCTTTGGCCAAGGTTTAGCAATATAGTCATAGAACTTTTGTCTATCCATTGGTTCACGTCTTGAATAAACAAATGTGTTAATACCATATTCTTCTACTTCACCTTCATCGTGATGATGGTGGTGATGTTCATGTTCGTGATGATCATGATGTTCTTCATGTTCGTCTTCATCGTCATCATCATCTTTCTCTAATTCAGCATACCAACCTGATGATGTTGCTGCTTTATCAAAATCGAATTTATGAGTTTCTAGAATATCTTTTAGTTCTACTTTAGCATAGTTAGTTTCAATTATTGAAGCATTAGGTTGTAGAGCTTTAATAACATCTTTAACTCCTGCTAATTCTTCTTTAGTTACTTCATCTACTTTATTTAAGATAATTGTGTCACAGAATTCTATTTGTTGAATGATTAAGTTTTCAATATCTTCTTCATCAATCTTTTCGTTTAGTAAATCGCCACCAGCATTAAATTCATCTGACATACGTTTAGCATCAACAACAGATACAATAGAATCTAGATAACATAATCTTGGCATTTTATATTGTTTTAAAGCATCTTCTAAAGCACAAATAGTTTGAGCAATAGGAATTGGTTCACAAATACCACTAGCTTCTATAATAATATAATCAAATTTATTAGAATTAATTAAATCTTGTAATTGTTGTAATAAATCTGTTTTTAAAGTACAACAAATACAACCATTTTGAAGAGGTACTAATGAATCATCTTGGCTATTAACAATACCACCTTTTTGAATTAAGTTAGCATCAATATTTACTTCACCAATATCATTAACTATTACTGCTATTTTATAACCTTCTTGATTATTTAAAACATAGTTTAGTAAAGTAGTTTTACCACTTCCTAAATAACCAGTTAATACTGTTACAGGTATATCTTTATACATATTATTCATCCCTTTTCAGTAAACATTATAGTATTTATTTTTAGTTTTGTATATAAAAAATAGAACATATAGTTCTATTTTATTGGTTCTGTACTTACGTAGATATATTTATCATTTTCTTTTTTAAAAGAATACTTATAAAGTTTACCATATTTCTTAAATGAAGAATCTGTTGGATAAGCATTATCATCTTCTTCTACTTGCTCACTAACATAACTATTAATGCTATTTAACCATTTATTTTCTTTATTATTATAAATTAGTACATAATCATAAATATAATAATTTGTACCATCAGTTTCGGTTTTAGATTCTAATGTATATGTTAATAAATAATCGATACAGAAATCTTCAAATTCAGTAGTTGTATCTTTTGTACCTTTATAGATTTCTGGACGATAACCATTACACCCTGCTGGTAGTAAACTTCTTAATTCAGTGTTTGTTTCTTTAGATATTTCTTTATATTCTATCTTGTTCTCTTCTTCTTTATTCTTTTTATTTTTATCTTGATTAATAAAGATAATACTACAGATAAGAAGAGCTATTAAGAATGAATAGATTAATAGTTTTTTCATTATTCTTTTCCTTCTTTAAATAAGTTAATAATACCTACACCTATTAGTATTATTCCTATAACGATAAATATGTATAAAAACCAACTGCTTGATTTTTCAAATTCAGTCATACATTTATCTGGATTCTTAGTATCATAGAACACTTTATTCTTTTTAGTGTTAACACTTGATGCTCCAGCATCATTTGATTTACATTGATAAGTTACACCATCTACTTCATAAGTATAGATTGGATGGCAGATAGTTTTATTGCCATCAGTATCCATTTCTTCTTGGCAATTTTCATTTATTTCAGTTGCTTTAGTTATACCATCTAAATCTTTTAATTTATTGTTGGTACGAATTATTAAGAATGCTCCTGCTCCTGCAAACAAAAGACCAACAATAATTATTAATAAACCATTTTTTAGTTTTGCTTTCATATTATCACCTATATTTATTATACCATTAAAAAAAGAAATAAACTTATTTCTTTTTTATTGCTGTGGGAATTGTGTTTGATCGTTAACCACAGGATCTTCTGGAGCAATAACAGGATTAACTGGAATTACTTCAGGTTGTGGAGGTGCTGCTGGAGTTATTGGAACTTGAACAACTGGTTGCTCTTGAACTGGTTGTGGAGCTGGTGC
>CAMJMP010000053.1 GCA_946407055.1 uncultured Mycoplasmatota bacterium
AGATGATAAGAGAATATGTTCCTTATTTATCTAGAGCATTAGATAATGAAGGTAAGAAAGATTATTATGAAGATAAACTAAATTTCTTAGATGAAATAGTACCTGATGCTGCTAAAGAAGTTTTTATTAAGCAAGGTCAATTATTAGATGATGTAAAAATGATTGATTATACTAAAGGTGGAGATTGGAAAGTATTAGTTGCAACTTTAATGGCTAGATATCAATTAAGCTATGAAGATGCAGAAGACTTATTACATAGTTTAGGTGATTTTAGACCTACTATAAAAAGAGATATGATGCAAGCAATTATTCATAAGAAAAATCAAAGAGAATTGGAACAAGCATCATATACATTCCAATTACCAATTTCATTAGCGGTATTAACACATATTACTAGACATAGAATGCATTCACTAATGGTACCAGATTTTGAACATGAAGAGGAATATCGTGAGATATTTGCTAATAATAAATTAATGATGGAACAATTTAAAGAAGCAGGAGTTAGAGATGAAGATTTAGTTTATTTCTATCTAGCTGGTAATGCTTGCAATATTACAACAACAATGAATGCTAGAAGTCTTGAATGGATTAGTAGAATGAGAAGTTGTAATAAAGCTCAATGGGAGATCAGGGGACTTGTAAATAAAATGGTTGCTCATGCTAAAAAAGTATCACCACTTATTGGTGAAGGATTAGGACCAACTTGTGAAGTATTAGGTTACTGCCCTGAAGGAAAAGACTCTTGTAAAGCTCGTGGGGTAGTAGTTCTTTCTAAAAAGAAAGATGAATAATAAAAAAAGATGGTATTTTACTATCTTTTTTGTTAGTATATATTCCTAAGAGGGTGGAAACATGGTCAGGTATACTCTTGTAGAGGCAATTGCTAAAGATATTGATATCTTAACAAGTATGAAATCAATTACAATGATTGATGATAAGATGGATAAAAAATTAAGCAATGAGGAAAAGAAAAAGATTAGAAATAATATTGCAACTAATATTAAGGATAACTATGGTTATTACAAGTTAATATATGTTGATAAAGTAATAGCTGGTGCTTATGCACTTACTCCTTATGAAGATGGTCTAATGATAGATCAAATATATTTGTTAACAGAATATCGTAATAAAGGTATTGGAACAAGTATTATTAATGATATAGTTGCATCTAATAAAAAAGTATACTTGTGGGTTTATAAGAGTAATGAAGATGCCCTTAGGTTATTTAAAAGAATTGGCTTTTGTATGTTATCAGGAGATAATACAATACAAATATTAAAATATGATTCAGTATATATAAAATTAAATAGTGAATTAAGTAAAATAAGACTTGGTTACATAGATAGAAAAGGTAGTAAATATGCTAGTCCTCAAAGAGATTTTAGAGACAATTATTATTTACAAACACCTAATAGTTTAATGGAAACTGGTATTGGTTTATGTTTTGATCAAGTTGAGTTAGAAAGATATTTAATATCTAAGATGAAAGTGAATTATAGAACATATTATATGTTGTATCAAGATGGTACTAAATCATTAGGACCAGCTCATGCTTTTATAATATATAAAGATAGTAATAATTATTATTGGTATGAGAATGCTTGGTATAAATATCGTGGACTTCATGAATATAAAAGTTTAAATGAGGCATTAAGAGATATTAAAGAAAAGTTTAGTAAGACAATAAATGATTTTAATGAGAGTAGATTAAGGATTTATTCTTTTGATAAGCCGAGAGCTGGAATCAATTATGCTAAATATATTGGAAATGCTGTAAATGGAAGATCAATTAAAGTTTAAAGAGGAGAGTTAAAATGAAAATTATTCTAATTGGTGGAAAAGCAAATAGTGGTAAAGATTCTACTGCTGATTATATTACTAAATATTATAGAGAGAAGAAACATTTAGATGTTGTTAATATTCAAATAGCTTACTATATAAAGATGTATGCTAAACAAATAGCTAAATGGGATGGAGATAATGAAACTAAACCAAGACAGTTATTACAAGATTTACTTACTTAATTAATAATAAATCAAATTTATCAATATTTCTTTATAAAGAGAATATTACAAGATATAGATATCTATTCTAGATATTTTGATGTAATTACTATTAGTGATGGTAGATTACCAGAAGAGTTTGAAGAAATTACTAAAGCTTATCCAGAAACTGTTACTATTCATGTTACAAGACCTGGTTATGTGTCACATTTAACTAAAGATCAAAAAGCTCATGTTACTGAAGCATTAGTTGATGAAATACCATATGAATATGAAATAGTAAATGATGGTACTTTAGAAGACCTAGAGAAGAAAGCAATTAAGTTATGTAAACAATTAGATAAGATAGAGAAACACGATAGAAAAGTTGAGAAAAGAAAAGTAGCCCTCGAAGTAAAGGAATAATTTTGTTATTCCTTTTTTAAATGATATAATACACGACAAGAAAGGGGGATATATTTATGGTTAAAGAAGATTCTATATTAGCACAAAGAATAGTAAGTATTGCTGAATGTAATATATTGCCTGGAGTACCTTATCATAGACATTCTGAAATATATTTGACTAGTAATGAAGTAATGGTTGGTATTCAAGAATACTTAAACGATAGAGAGAAGATATTAAGTGTTATTGCATCAGGAGATCAAATACTTAATTGTATATTAGGTGGTACTAAGTTAGTAGATGCTTTTGATATAAGTATATTCCCTAAATACTTTTTATTTTTAAAGATAGCAGCTGTTAAAGCTTTAACTCAAGAAGAATATGTTAAATTCTTCTTTGGTAGTATTGGGCCAGAAGATATATATAATGAAATGTATGATAGAATTAGAGAACACTTAGATGATGAAAATAGAGAATTCTGGGATAGTTTATTTGATTTCTATGATTGGTATGATATTATTCATTCATCACTATTTTCTACAGAAGCATTTTCTACTAGTCATGCTGTAGAAAATAATACTTATTTACAAGGTAATAACTATCGCTTGTTAAGAAAAGTAATTGGTGAAGTTAAAATAAGAACTGAACAAGGTAATATACTTGAAATATATGATAAGTTTAAAGGTAGATATGATTTAGTTTATTTATCAAATATTATTTATTATGTAGAGAAGGGTAAGTATAAAGATTTATTAAGTAAGTTTAATTTAACTGATTTAGGCATTATTTTAACTTACATGTATAATAGAGATCTTAGAATAGAAAAAATATTTGGTGGAGATAATGTGGAATTTAAAAATATTCCAGGTCATACTGCAAGATTGATGATTCATCATAGATAATGTTTGACAATAAATACAATAAGTCTTACAATATCGGTATAAATGTTGATTGAGAAGAGTAGTTTCTTTTAGTTAATAGAGAGTTAGTGGTTGGTGGAAACTAATAGCAAGAAAGAAATGAAGACACTCAGGAGTTGATTATAGAAATATAATCCGGTGAAAGCCGTTATATATAAAGTGATTACGAAAGTAATAAATTGGGTGGTACCGCGGAACTAACTAGTTTTCGTCCCTTGTGGATGAAGACTAGTTTTTATTTTAGAAGAAGGGTGAAAGATATGAAGAAAGTTTATAATGAAACAGTAGATATGAAATCTGTTGGTAAAACTGTTACTTTAGCTGGATGGGTAGCTAAGAAACGTGACTTAGGAGGATTATTATTCATTGATTTAAGAGATAGAACAGGTATTATTCAATTAGTAATTAATCCAGATAATAAGAATTATGCTTTAGCTGATACTTTAAAGAATGAATATGTAATAGAAGTAACTGGTAAAGTTGTTGAAAGAAGTAGTAAGAATCCTAATTTAAAAACTGGTGATATTGAAATAGAAGTAGAATCATTGGAAGTTTTAAATACATGTGAAGAATTACCATTCCCAATAGTAGATGAAGTTAATACAAGTGAAGATAATAGATTAAAATATAGATTCTTAGATATAAGAAGAAATAAATTAAAAGAAAATCTATTCTTAAGAAATGAAGTATTACATTTCTTAAGAAATAAAATGTATGATTTAGGATTTACTGAAGTACAAACTCCAATACTAACTGCATCTAGTCCAGAAGGAGCTAGAGACTTTGTAGTTCCATCAAGAGTTTATCCTGGTAAGTTCTATGCTTTACCACAAGCTCCACAAATCTATAAGGAATTATTAATGGTTGGTGGATTTGAAAAATATTTCCAAATAGCACCATGCTTTAGAGATGAAGACCCTAGAGCAGATAGAACATTAGAATTCTATCAATTAGACTTAGAAATGTCTTTTGTTGATGAAGAAGATGTTTTAAATGTTGGTGAAGAAATATTCTATGATACATTTACTAAGTTTAGTAATAAGAAAGTATCACCAAGACCATTTAGAAGAATTCAATATAATGATGCTATAGATTTATATGGATCAGATAAACCAGATTTAAGATTTGGTATGGAAATTCAAGATATTACAGAAGTATTTAAGAACACTGAATTTACTGTATTTAAGAATATTATTGCAGAGGGTGGTATGATTAATGCTATCGTTGCTAAAGGTGCTGCTGATAAATATTCAAGAAAACAATTAGATGAATTAACTGAATTTGTTAAAGGTAAAAAAGCTTCTGGATTAGCTTATTTAAAGATTGCTGATGAAATAACAGGATCTATTGCTAAAGTAGTAAGTGAAGATGAAGTTAAAGCATTAAAGAAACAATTAGAACTAGAAAATGGAGATTTAGTATTAATTATCTCTGGACCTAGAAAGATAGTTAAACCAGCTTTAGGTCAATTAAGATTAAGAGTTGGTAGTGATTTAGGTTTAATGGATCCTAATAGATTAGAATTATGTATCATTAATGATTTCCCTATGTTTGAGTGGGATGAACAAAATGAAAAATGGGATTTCTGTCATAATCCATTTAGTTTACCTCATGGTGGAGTACATGCTTATGATGATGAATCTAATTTAGAAAATATTTTAGCTTACCAATATGACTTTGTATGTAATGGTAATGAAATGGCCAGTGGTGCCATTCGTAACCATGACTTAGATAGTTTAGCTAAAGGATTTGAAATAGTTGGTTATTCTAGAGATGAAGTAGAGAAGAGATTTAAATCAGTATTTACAGCATTTAAATATGGTTGTCCTCCACATGGTGGAATGGCACCTGGTTTAGATAGAATACTAATGTTAATTCAAGATGAACCAAACTTAAGAGAGGTTCAAGCCTTCCCACCAAGTGCATCTGGTCAAGATTTAATGATGGGTAGTCCTACTGAATTAACTAAGGAACAACTAGAGGAATTACAAATTAAATTCGATATTAAAGAAAAGGAGTAGAAAACTTCTTTTTTTATGTTATAATACTAATAGAATAGGAGAGAAGAAAGATGGAAGAAGAAAACAAGAATTTTGTAGAAGAACCTACACCAGTTCAACCAAGTGCACCAGCACCTACACCAGCACCAAAGAGCAGTAACCCATTAATTTGGATTATTGGTTTAATTTTATTAGTTGCTGTTGGAGCAGGAGCTTGGTATGCAGGTCAAAAGTTCGCTGATAATGAAGATGAAGAAAAGACATCTTCTAAGAAGAAGGACAAAGAAGAAAAAGAAGAAAAAGAAGAAAAAGAGAAAGAAAAAGAAAAAGAAAACAAGAACACTCCAGCTAACAAGATTATTGCTTGTAACGGAGAAGAGAGTGGAATTGTTATCTCTATGGAATTCGATTATAACACTTCTAAAAAGACTGTTACTGGTGGCGGAATGGACATGAAAATGGACATGAAAGCTATGGCTAAGTCTATGGGATCTGAATTAACAGATGAACAATTTGAAGCAATGCTTAAAGAAGTAGATGCTAGCGAAATGTGTGACAGTCTTAAAGAAGAAGATGGTTACAGAAATTGTAAAGCTTCTATGACTAATGGTGTTCTAAATGCACATGTTGATTTCGATATCGATACACTATTAGATGGTCTTACTGACAAAGAAAAAGAATTCGAACCTGAAGAACTAGCTGATAAGTTAGAAGACGAAATGGGAGAATTCGGAGTAACTTGTAGAGTTAAATAATAAAATAAGAAGCAACTGCTTCTTTTTTTATTGGATTTAAAATAAGAAAAGTAATTATATTACTTTTTTTATGGTATAATTTTTATATAGTAGGTGATGGTATGATCAATCAATATAGTGAAAT
>CAMJMP010000054.1 GCA_946407055.1 uncultured Mycoplasmatota bacterium
TAGAAACGCCCTTTAGAATCTTCTACGTACGTTAAAGTAACTTTGTTTGTATTCATTGAATCTTCACTATCTACATAGCCACTTTTACTACTAGCACGCCAAATATAATTTATACTATTATTACGATTATATCCAGTCATTACTAAATTTTTACCAGCTTCATTAGTAAATATTAAATAATCTTTAAACTCTTCATAATTCGGATCATCGCTAGGCACTGCTGATACAGTCCATTTAGTATTCTCGATTGGTTCACCTTCAATAGAATAATATGATTGTTTTCCATTAATAATATTATAATCTGGTACAACATTAGCTCCCTTAGCTGAAACATCCCCTCTTAAATAAATAATTGGACTAAAACCATTATTATCAACATTCCAGTTGTCAGTTGTTAGGACATAAGTATGTCCTGGTTTAATATCTTCAGGTAAAACTTGAACCCACTTAGAAATATGTGTAGTTTCATAAGTATATCTTTTTTCAGACAATAATCTATAAGTACCATTCTCTAATATTTTTACTTCATACTTTATTTCATTTGGAGAATGTTCATTAAAAATTAATAAATGTTCATAAGTATAAGAGTAGCCAGTATTTTCATTCAATACCACTTCTCCATTTTCTACTTTTTCACCATCAGCAAAAAGTTGAATTGTGACTTCTTTACCATCACAACCATCATGATTAAAATTAACTATTAAATCTTTATAATAATCTGTAACTGCATTAACTTTTAGAGGAATTAATAGTAATATAAAAAGTACTATTTTTTTCATATACCTCACCTACTCTAATTATATTAGATTTTTCCCATATTTACAATTTATTTAATTATTTTGAAATATCGATTATTACAAGTTAATAATATGACAAAAGAATTATGGTATACTTAATATATATTGGAGGTAGATGAAATGGAAACTGAATTCGACAATAAAGACAACTTCTCTGCAATAACTACATTTACGGCAAATAAAATGGCTGCTAAAAACAGACCTAAACCAGTCATTAGAAATCTAAAACTAGTTGAACCTTCTGAAACTTTATTAAAGTTACTAGTTATTAAAGATGAAGAAGCTGATATATATCAGCAAAATAAATCTCTTTTAGATCCTAACTATCAAGTTATTAAAGGTGAAGTTGAAGTAAATGGTATTACATTCGACCTATGTCTAGTTATCTCCAAAGATGAACAAATATTTACTGACGAAGTAATCGCCAACTCTAACATGACACCAGAACAAATTGAAAAGTATAAACAAGGCAAACCATTGAGTGATTTCGAAGAACATATTATTAATAGTTTTAATTTATTATCAAATGTAAATCCAGAGATATTAAGAATAATCAAAAACGACTCTGATCCAATCATATCTTTCAAATCCAGTAAGAAATTTGATTTCTATGCAGCTAACAAAGATAACATTGGCGGATTTGCGAATGCACGAGACGGACATTATCAAGCCATAAATGTAAACTTCAATAATGGTGATAAATATTCAATCGTACACGAATTTGGTCACCTATTTGATGCTGCTCTAGGAATTACTGGTTTAGTTAGAGCAGAAAAATTAAAAGAAAAATGGGAAGCACTTGCAAATAAATATGCAAGCGGTTTAAAAATGACTACCTTCTGTGGAAATGAACTATCTGGTTATGGAGTTGGTTCCTATAAAGAAAAAATTCAAGAATTCTTTGCCGATCTATTTAACGCTTATTTTATAGGAGATAAAATAAAAAACGGACCTTATTTAATTGAATTCCTAGATAAAGATGCTTTTGAAGCACTTGAAGAAATAATTAATATGGTTTTTGCAAGATGGTTTGGGGACAATCTATCTATAGATTATGGTGCTCTTTCTGTAGATATAGAATCACTAGTGAGTGAATATAAAGAAGATGAAGAACTATTTGATTTAATGAACGAATTCATTAAAACAATAAATCATAAACTATTACATTCTTCTTCAGATCAAACTCACAATATTCACTTCAATGGTCTAGCTTACTACACTATTAAACCAATGCTAGAAGAACTTATAAAACTACATAAAGAATATACTTCAAATCATACTGAAGAAAATAGAATGACTATCAAGGATCATCTTGAGACTTCATTAAAGAAAATAAATCAAATTAATAACACTAACGAAAAAAAGGACTTTTATGATTATCAAGACATAATTGATTATCTTGAATCTATTAGAAGAGAACTAATAAAAAATGACATACTAGTAGAAGATATTAGTGATTTTATTGAAACATTAAAAAACTATACTCCAGAAGAAAGAACTTACATAAATAAAGATGATATTCTTTATCTAGCTAACTTATGGAAAAAATGTATAGAAGATAAAAGGAATACTGATATAACAGAAGAATCAATAAGTCGTGAACAAATAAAAGATAACATTAAAAGATTCTATGAAAGAGTAAAAGAAATGATTGCTTTAGAAAAAGAATCAAATAAAATGATGTCTGTTGAAGAAGATCCAAATGTCTCTAAACAAAACATTGAAGTCGCTCAAAAGAAAATAGAGGATTTATATAAACTATTAGAAGCTCAAAAAAATAAATTACCTGAAGAAGATAGAAAAGCAATTGAAACAGAAATAAATGAACTAAAAGAAAAAACAAATGAACTATCTCAATATGGTTTAACTAATACCGAATTAAAAATATGCTTACTATCTATGGGAAGTTTAATTAACAAACTTACTAATTATTATAGTCCTGAAGAAACTATAAAAAGATGTAAAGAAAAAGTAGATAGATTATATTATCGAGTTACCCTAGATATTAAAGAAGGTCGAGAAAGTCTTTTCTTCAGTTCTGAAGTAATAAATGTTTTAGAGCAACTAAAAGAATTCCTAAATACAAAGTCTTTATTTGAAGATATAGATAATCCAGAAATAAGTACAAAAATAAAACGATTAGAAGGCGAATTAAACTATTTTGCAAAATATAATGTATCAGATATGAAAACTCATTTATTCCAATTAATACAAATAATACAATCTATCACAACAAAGACAGAAAAAGAATATATAAGTTTTAAACAATAAAAAGAAGACTATCTATATAGTCTTTTTTTATTTCATACTTGGAGTATTCTCTTCTTTATTTAAAGAATAACTATTTAAATAAGGTTTACTTTCTAATAGTTCTAAAATCTTTTCATCTCCACTGATTCTCTTACCACTAGAAGCAGTTATAAAGCATTTACTTCTTAATTTTTTATCATGATATTCATATCTAGATTCATCTTGATTATAATCAGGTTCATCACCCCAAGTAATAGTATCAGCTTTAGTAAATACACCTTTATGATCTATAAATCCTGTTTCGTTACCTCTTTTTACCATAGCCAAACCATTCTTAAATGGTTTAGTAACATCAAATTGAGGTTCAATTATTACTTTTCCGCCTATATTCATATAGCCTTCTAAACCATTTTCACCTACGAAGTTCATTAAACCTTCACTATATTCATAATATGAATCCTTAAAATATTTATATTCGAAGTGACATATTTCTTTTTGTCTAGCTATATCAAAATAACTAATATAACTACGAGACTCACCATCTATATTAACATCTGCCACTATTGGTACTACTCCATCATTTGTCATTGCTTTCCTAGAAGACAATGAAACTTTATTTGCTATTACTCCATTGATGCATGGTTTAATCACATTTGAATTAAAGGAATAATCAAATACATAATCACTACCTTCAACTATCATTTCACCATCATCTAATATTGATATTAACTTATTCTTCGTTTTATCAAATTGCCAACTTGTTCTCTTTAAATTAATAGAATACTTCTCTACTTTAAAATTAGAATCAACTACACATTGTTTCTTACCTTTATAATTATCAATAATATAATGATCAAATGCATAACCAACAATTACGGCATCATTTGGTATCTTTTTAATTCTTTTACCATTTTCATCAAAATATAAATAGAACTTTCTTGTATCTCTTTTTTCATAACCTTCATAACAATATCTATATATATTTCCAAATTTAACCATCTTTTCAAAATAGTCTGCGTCATTACAATAATTTGGTAATGCCATTGATGCTATTTCTTTACCATTTTTACATAACTCAAGGAATTTAACTTCATGGAACTTATTAACGATACAACTTAAATCTGCCCATGGATCATAATCAAATGGTTCTTTATGATAGAAAGTTGTATCTATACAAGCTAAGCTATTAAATAATTGTTCATAACCTGCATCCATTGTATTTAAATAACCATTCTTCTTTAAACTAGTTATTACTTCTTCAGTATCACTACCAGCTCTTAAACTCAATCTACTTAAGAATAATTTTTGAAGCAATAATTTATTATTCTCACTAAGTGAATTATATATCTCTGGTTCAATACCAAATCTTAATCTTTCATATTTTTCTTTTTCAACCAAGAAATATAATACTTTATAGAATTCTTCTACATATATGTTATGTTCCATAACATATTTTCTTATTTCTTCTAATTCATAAACACTATTAAAACCAATAGTCATATTCATTAGTTTATTATAAACATTCTCTTTTTCTTTCTCTTTTTTAACTATTTCATCTATTTGTAATCCGTGTTCCAACATACTTTCTTGTACTTTTAATAAAAGTGTACTAGTAAATGTACATCCCTTTTCAATACATTCTTTTACTTTTTCAATATAATTGTTTTCCATTTGTTTAATAGTTTCTACTACTACAGGATTATTAATATTATCATAAGCATTTTTAAATAACTCTTTAACTTTTTTATCATTCTCTACAAACACTTTAATACTATCTGTACAAGCTATTTTAAATGCTCTTAAACGATTAATATAACTTCTTGCCGCACTAGCTGTATCACTATAAATAGATAATATAGGTGTAGGATTCTCTTCTAATTTAACATCAGTATCAAATCTTCTTTGACTACTATTCTTTGTATATATTAATAGATCAACATAATAATCTCTTAACTTATTATATTCTCTTCTTACTTCTTCTCCTATTATTGGAAAATTAGCATCAATATAATCAAGTAAAGAATCTATTTCACTTTCTATTTCTTTAATTTCTTCATAGACATCTTTAGTTCTATTATCAAATATACTTCCATTAACTTTTTCTACTATCATTCTATTTATATAACCAATTTTTAATTCTAAAAAGGTTTCTAAATAAGCTCTATATTTCTTTAAAGAATATTCATCATTTTCATCATATGGAAATGCATCTATTTGTTTTCTTAAAGAATCACATACATAACTTAACTCTTCGTACATACTTAAAGAGTATATTTCGTTACTAATTTTGGCCTTTAATAGTTCAACATCTTCTTTTACTCTAGAACCCATACTATCCACCCCTGAATTGATGCTGTCTATTATAAACATTTTATTAATTTTATGCAAAATTACATATAAAAAAGAACCATTTAGGTTCTTTTCATTTTTTACATTTTTCTTCCTTCATTTAATTCATCTAATTTACGCTCAGAATAATCAATAGATTTATCAATATTTTCAGTAGATAAAGGAGCTTCTATTTTGCTTCTTAATTCTTCAATAAGTGGTTTAAGCGGAAGTCCTAAATTATACTTATATATTATCTTTTTAATTAATTCTCTATACTCAGGTAACTCTCTAAGTATACTCATATTAAATTCAGCAGGGAATACTTCTTCATATTCAACTTGATCGCCAGAAGTTAATCTATAACTCCAAATATCAGGTAATACTATTTCTGTATCTCCATAATTCTTTGTAATATAATACTCTAATACTCTTGCAAACATATATTTAAATACATCTTCATTTTCTGTTGGTATTTCCAAAAATGGTCCTTCTTGAATCATATCCCCACGTCTTTTTAAATCAATATCTATACATTTGCCAGTACCTTTAGCATTTACATAAACATAAGAAGATACACCTACTTGCATGTTAATATCTCTTTTTTTACATCTATCAGTAAGAGCTAGGTCCCTAAACATATCATGTACTTTAGTAAATGATTCAAACCATCTATCACATTTTTCAATAACACTTTCGTTTTTTATAACATCCAATGATTTTGGATCAGGAACTACTTCAATTCTTCCTTCATAATTTGTAACACTAGCAGCTGTTGTTTGTCTCTTTCCAGTTGCTATTAAACT
>CAMJMP010000055.1 GCA_946407055.1 uncultured Mycoplasmatota bacterium
CACTATTAACTACATCAGCAACTGGAGCACCAGCAGTTTCTAAGAAAGAATAATTCTCTGGAATTGTTGTTAATCCATGTGTTTCATAATTATCAGTATAGTAAACTGTTTCTTCAGTTTGATCTACTAACGGATGATTATCGTTTTTATCTAAATACTTAACAACTAACGTAGCTGGTTTCTTACGAATACCTAAATTGATGTTTCCTACTTCTTCAATTGCGTTATGAGCAACACCTGTTTGATCAATCAAATCAGAACGTAATGTATTATCAAATCTATTACTATCGGCTGTAGTGCCCTTTGGTATCAACTCATATCCATCAGGAAGATTTGCCACTTGAATAATATAATTACCTTTATCTGGTAGACTGAATTCATAACGGCCATTACTATTTGTCGTTGTTTCATCAAGTAATCCACCTGTTTCATTTAAAAGCTGGATTGTATAATTATTTAATTTGGCATCTGTATCATTTAATAAGTCATTTCTATTTAAATCTTCAAATACCGTTCCACTTATTCTTCTATCAACTACTGTAACAATCTTTATTTCAGAAGAAATTGCATTTTCCAAATTATCGCTAGAACCAAACATTTGGAAATAGTATTTATCCCCTTTTTCGTTATTCGTTGGAAGGAATTGTAATTTATAATTAATATCTGTTATTGGAGATATCTCAGGAATATAAGTAGCAATAGCAGTTGCATCATCCGGAATGAATTCGTTTACATTTACCCCTATCCATCTACTATCCTCATCAAGATTAATTGTTTTATCAAGATATAATTTCCCAATATTATCTTCAACTAGTCCAATATTGTTAATAGGATTAGTAGTATAATACATTTTTTGTGTATCAGCTAATTCTAAAACTCTTAAGATATAACTTCCATTATAACTTGTTCCAAAGTCATCGCCGTTCTTTGGTAACAATTCAACTGATTTAAAGTTTTCTAACCTACTTTGAGAAATATTATAAATGCTATCATTTATTTCAAATTGTTCTGATTTTTCAACAAATGGCTTGCTAACTCTATTTCTTAAAGAAGATCCGGAAAGATTAGTAATATAAAACGTTTTAGAAGAATTAATATAACTAATAGCCACCTTACCTTCTCTTGCCCACAACTGAGCTTCAACTCTCTTTGATGTACTATTTGGAATATATGGAGAAATATCCACTTGGAAATTGATAATTGGCAAACCATCATTAACTTGAACGTTAGCAAAATACCAAATTAATTCAGCTGAACCATCAATCTTGCTAGTTATTTCATCAGGTTCAATCGTTGCACTTCCCTCTACATAGGAGAATCCTTCAGGTAGATTGACTCTAAGTTCAAAACTGGCAGTAGTATCTGGAATAGAAATACCTGTTTCAATAACAGGATTAACAGATAGATTCATCACTTCTTCTTCAACATTATATCTATCCTTTTCTCTTGTGCCTTCCATATCGGTACTATGTAAATCAACCAACATAAAAGGACCATTTATGAAGAAAGTCTCTCCTAGTTTTGTAGGAGAACCATAAATAGTTTGATCACTATTCATTCCACTTTTTAATGTAGCAGTATAAGGTTCATCAAAAACAGAACAATTAGTCTTTTCTTCATCAATACATATTTTTATCTTTTGAGTTATTATTCCAGTTTGATATAAATTTGATATATCTTGAACTGCTTCTAACGAAATAATGTATTCAGAAGCAATTCCATATCCTTTATAATCAGGTTCATCAATTTTTACAGCAGTAATTACACCATATTGTTTTGCTAATGTTTTTGTTTCATACCAATCAAAATCATCAATTGTACACGAATTAACTAGTTCATTTGTGGTTAATCCTTCATTAGGATTTTGTTTATAAATACCATACATAATAGTATCATTTTTAACAGTTGGACTAGGCATAACTGTAGAGTTGCTATAAGTAAGTTCATCATATCTACCGTCAAACATAGCAGCATATTGCCTATTCCATGCAATAAGTCTTTCTAATCCACCTTCATATGGGCCATCTACAGCATTAACATCAGATTCAAATCTAACAAATCTACTAAATGGTATCGGAACAAATTCAGCATTATAAGAAATAGAACCCAAATAATTATAAACGGAATTTTTGTTAAAATATCCACCATAAGCTGGCTCTAATTCATACCTAATCTCACCTGAAAAATAATTTTTAAAGTTAAAGGTAACCATGGAATTTGAAGTAAAACTATAGTTTTCACCATCTTCTCCTTCTACATTAATTTCTATTACACTTATTTCTACTTTATAATCATAATTTTTATTTTCAGGTTCATACCAAGGTACAAATAATTCCAAACCATCACTAGCTAAAGTAGAAGGTCTACCATCTTCACCATTGTTTAAATTATAAAAATCAGTATTGGAAAAAGTAATTTCATCGCCAGTCATACTAGCAGTTAGTACTCCAGAATCATAATTAAAATAAGATTCTCTAGGGAACCATGTAGACGGTGTACTTATTCCGCTTGCTTTTGCCCTTAACCAATAAAAGCCACCATTAACTAACTTGGCACAATTGTTATTCTCATTTGCCCAGAAACCTTCAGTCTTTTCACACAAGCGACCATAAGCATACAAATAAGTTCCGTTTAAAGGTTCGCTTATTCCTTCTACTGAAGAAATATCTATCCATTCGCTATTCTCATCTGTAGCATCTTTATAATAATATTTAACTTTCAATTTTGAATTTAAATTATTAACAGGTGTTAGTTTCCCTTTTCCATAAGCAGTATTAACCCAAGCACCAAGACTTATAAATTGACCTTTAACTCCATTAACTGTTGAACCATTATTTACAAAGCCATCATATAGTGACTCAGAAGCATATGTTTCTCCAGTTATAATTAAGTCATCATTATCTTGAACAATAATACTATCTATAACAGAATCAGGATTATCTGGCTTATTTCCTTCCATCCATATTTCAAACTTCGGCTTATCTTCATCGCTTAAAGCACCTAAAAAACTACCGGCATCAATAGTAAAAGTTAATTGTTGATTACCACCAACTGGAGTTTTGTCTACGGGAATATAATAATCCATAGTTGCTTGTGTAAGATTACTATTATATTTATAATTTCTAGCCCATTCATCTCGATTTGTATATAACTTGATTCTATTGTTATTAACTTCTGGAAGAATTAGTTTTACCTTTATTACACCACTATTAAAACTATCAGTAGGTTCAGTAGTAGCTTCATTTCGTTCAATTCCAACTTCGATAGTATAATAAATTTTATCATGAGTTCTAACATATTCATCATCTTCCGAAGCATCATGTCCATGCATATCAGAAACATCGTCAAAACTTCCTGAACCAGTTTTTCTTTCAACAATCCTAGCATAACTGATTTTCATCTTATCGTAATTATCTGGTTGAATCGCTCCTGCTAATAATTGTTTATACTTAATATTTTTATATATTGTTCTTCCATCTTTTACTGGTACCAAAAATATAAATGCTGGTACTAGAAGAACTATTAAAGCTATAAATAATAATACTTTCTTCTTCATATTATCACCCTATTTTTTCATTATTAGTATATCATTTTTAAAGACAAGAAAAAAGACAAATTACATTTGTCTTAATCTTGCATCTTCTCTTTTTAAATCTCTTTCCTTAATAGTCGCTCTCTTATCATATAGTTTCTTACCTTTACCTACTCCCAAAAGAATTTTAACTTTATTATCTTTTAGATAAGCTTTTAAAGGAACTAAACTATATCCTTCTCTTTCTAAAGCCACCTTAAGTTTTTTTATTTCATGTTTATGTAATAATAGCTTTCTTGTTCTTCTTTCTTGATGATTAAATTGATTGCCTTCCTCATACTTTGCTATATACATATTCAATAAATAAACTTCATCTTTTCTTATAACAGCAAAAGTATCTTTTAAATCTCCAGAACCTTTTCTTAAAGATTTAATCTCAGTACCTTTTAATTCGATACCACACTCAATTTGATCTTCAATGAAATAATCAAAATAAGCTTTCTTATTCTTTATCTCCATCTTTTTCATCAACCTTTACTAACTCAAAGTCAACCATTGATGTTTCCTTAGAAGCACCAACACATTTAACTCTTACTTTATCCCCTAAACGATACATCTTTTTAGTTGATTTACCAACCATTGCTAATAAATCAGGTACATAGTTGAAGTAATCACCTTTAAGTGTTTGTACGTGTACTAAACCTTCTACTAAATTTGGTAATTCAACAAAGAAACCAAAGTTAGTAATTGTATCAATAATACCTTCGTACTCTTCTCCAATATGACTTTCCATATATTCAGCAACTTTCATATCAAAGACATCTCTTTCAGCATTAACTGCAGCAACTTCTCTTTCAGAAGAATGTGATGCAATTTCAGTTAATGAATTTTCTAATGTCTTGATAGTAGTCATAGACATATCATGTTCAACTAAATATTTCTTTAATAATCTATGAACAACTAAGTCTGGATATCTTCTGATTGGACTAGTAAAGTGTGTATAAGCTTTACTAGCTAAACCAAAGTGTCCTAAATTATCTTTGCTATATTCAGCTTTTCTCATACTTCTTAGAAGTAAACTAGATAGTATTTCAAATTCAGGTTTATCCTTTAATTGTTTTAATATATTATCCATAGACTTAGGAGTTATAGATTTAATATTACCAGTTAACTTATAACCAAGTAATCTTACTAAATTCATAAACTCTTCTATCTTTTCTGGTTTAGGATCTTCATGGATACGATAGATAAAAGGCAAATCCATTTGATATATATGATTAGCTACTGTTTCATTAGCAGCAATCATAAAGTCTTCAATTAACATTTCTCCAGATTCCCTAGTACGTTTAACTACATCAATAGCAACACCTTGTTCATCTTGAATAATCTTACCTTCATCTATTTCAAAATTTATATAGCCTCTACTTAATTTTTCTTTTCTTAAGATATCAGCTAATTCTTTCATTAATAATAAGTCATCTTTAAACTCTTCATAATCAGGCGCAACAATACCACGTTCAATAATATCATTAACCTTCTTGTAAGTCATTTTCTTTCTACTTTTAATATAACTTGGGAATATATCATAATCTACTACTTTACCTCTATGATCTATCTCCATTACACAAGACATAGAAAGTCTTAACACACCTTCATTTAAAGAACATATACCATTAGATAACTTATGAGGTAACATTGGTATAACAGTATCTGCTAAATAAGAAGAAGTTCCTCTTTCATAAGCAGCATCACCTAAAGCCGTATTCTCTCTAACATAATTAGAAACATCTGCTATATGAACACCCAATTCATAATTACCATTATCTAACTTCTTAATACTAATCGCATCATCGACATCCTTAGTATCATCACCATCTATAGTAAATATACATACATCAGTTAAATCTCTACGATTAGCTAAATCCTTTGGATCTACTTCACTAGGAATAACATCTAATTCCTTTTCTACCTCTTCACCAAAGTCTTCATAAATTCCATATTTATAAGCGATACTTAAGATATCTGTTCCTGGATCATTCTTATGACCTATTATCTTAACTATTTCACATTCATATTTATGTTTATTTATTTCATTAACGATCTTTAATAATACTTTGTGACCTTCAACTATATCATCTAGTTTATCTCCAACTAATACTATCTCTAAATCTTTCTTAGTATCATCTAATTTAACACTTAAGTCCCCATTATCAAGAGTAATAATCTCTCCAACAAGATTATCAAGTTCTCTTTTGATAACTCTAAGTATCTTACCTTCTTTTCTAACCCCTGAAGTAAATACTTCAGCTAAGACAATATCTCCATCTATAGCATCATTAATATTATCTTCAGATACATATAAGTCATCTTCTTTTTCTATAACAATAAAGCCAAATCCTTTTTTATTTATAGATAAACGACCTACTTTAATACCAGGGCAATTCTTTAGTAGTAAATATCTACCCTTTTTAGTTAGAAAAACAACATTCTCATTAACTAATTCGTTCATTGCATCTTGAAGTTCTTTATATTCTTCAGCTGTTTGTAAACCAAGCATATCATTAATAGCAATTAACTCTTTAGCTTCATGTACGTCATTTAATATTTCGACTATTCTTTCTTTCACAATATCACCCCAATATTC
>CAMJMP010000056.1 GCA_946407055.1 uncultured Mycoplasmatota bacterium
TAGATAAGAAGTTATTAGAAGCATCTATTTATATGAAAGATCCTAATAATACCGAATACTCAATGAAGACTTATGTTAAAGATAATAAGAATTATTTAAAATTTAGTACTTCAGATCAATTAATTGATTTGGGTGAAAATACTGTTGATTTAGCTGAATCATTTAAAGAATATGAAGAAGCATTAAATGGTATCTCTGCCAATAATAGTGATATTCAACATGTAGTTACTAAGGTTGCTGATTTATTTATTGAATCATTAGATGAAAAGAAATTATCTAATGAGAAAGCAACTGTTACAGTTAAAGGTGAATCTATTAAAGTAGATAAAAATACTTATGTAATGAATAGCGATGATGTTATTAGAACAATTGATTTCATACTTGAAGGTTTAGATAAAGATGAAATATCTAAGAATTATCTAGAACAAGATGGTACAAGCATTGCTGCAATGCGTGAAGAAATAAAGAACAGTAAAGAAGTATTTAGTGAAATAAAAGAATTAAAGATTAATATTTATACAGCTGGTAGAAGAAAAGATGTTATCGGTTATGATATTGAATCTAATGGTCAAAAATTAATGTCTTACTTCTGGGATGATAAAGGTTATGAATTACAAATCTATGATATGGAAGTAAGTTTAACTGCTGGTGATACTGTTAGTGATAAACAAGTTGAAAAGATTAACTTAGTTGTTACTGGTATTAAAGATGGTGAAAAGACTAATGTATCAGTCAAGATGAATAATGAAGAAGTTGCTACATTAGTTATTAAAAAATGGGATGACAAAAATATTGATTTAGATTATGTTATTAAGAGCGGTAATAGTGAAGCTGGTGGCGTATTTAAATTAACTTATGATGAAGGTGATGACTTCAGTAGATTAAATATTGTATTCTCATTACATAGTGGTTCAGATAAGATTGGATTAGAGTTCAATCTAAACGCTGATTATAATACTAAGATTGCTGATATAGATACTTCTACAGCAGTAGTTCCTAATGAATATGAATTAGATGCAATGTTAAATCAATTTATTGGAAGTTTTGCAAATACACCTATTGGTCAATTATTTAGTACTTTGGGTGGTATGTATGGAAATGGTTCTTCACAAGAATTAAATCAATACTATGCAAATAATCCTAGTGCTGATCCTTTCGCTGAAGGATATGTAATTGGATAAAAAAAAGAAGATTAATTAATCTTCTTTTTTAGTTGCCTTTTTTGTTGTTTTCTTAGTTGCTTTCTTTTCTTCTTTAGCTTCTTTTTTGTCTTCCTTCTTAGCTGGTTTTTCTTCTTCTAATCTTTTTGGTTTTGGAAGAGCTTCTTTACGAGATAGATTTAATCTTCCTTTATTGTCATATCCTAGAGATTTAACAATAATTTCATCCCCTACTTTGAACATAGATGATGGTTTATCTACTCTATCCCAAGAAAGTTGAGAAACATGAACTAATCCTTCAGTACCAGGCCATAATTCTACGAAGCAACCAAAGTCTTCTACTTTAGTAACTTTACCATTATAGATTTCTCCTGGAACTACTTCTCTAACTACTTCTTCAATCATTTCTCTTGTACGATCAATAATTTCTTGATCTTGATGATAGATTAATACTGTTCCGTCATCTTGTAGATCAACTTTAACAGCATTAACATCGTTAACTGATGTTACGTTAGAAGCTTCAAGAATGATCTTAGTGATCATTTCGCCACCCTTACCAATAACATCTTTAATCTTTTCAGGATTGATTTGTAATTTAGAAATCTTTGGAGCATATTTAGATAATTCTAATCTTGGTTCTGGAATTACTTCTGCCATTACATCTAGAATTTCTAAACGAGCTTTCTTAGCTTGTGCTAATGCTTCTTTTAAGATCTTTTCAGTAACACCTTTAATCTTAATATCCATTTGTAGAGCTGTGATACCTTCTCTTGTACCAGCAACTTTAAAGTCCATATCACCCATGTGATCTTCTAGACCTTGGATATCAGTTAAAATAGTATATTTCTTACCATCTTCTGATGTAATTAAGCCCATTGCAATACCTGCAACTGGAGCTTTAATTGGAACACCAGCAGCCATTAATGATAAACAGCCAGCACAAATTGTAGCTTGTGAAGATGATCCGTTTGATTCAAGAATTTCTGATACAACACGAACTGTGTATGGGAATTCTTTTTCATCTGGCATTACTTGTAATAATGCTCTTTCACCTAAAGCACCATGACCAATTTCACGACGTCCTGGTGAACCATAACGTCCAACTTCTCCAACTGAGAATTGTGGGAAGTTGTAATGTAACATAAATCTCTTATTTGGTTCAATACCAATACCATCTAAGATTTGGTTTTCTTCTAATGAACCAAGAGTTGTTGTTGCAAGTGATTGAGTTTCACCTCTTGTAAATACTGCTGAACCATGAGTTCTTGGTAATAAGTCAATCATTGCTGATAATGGACGAATTTCATCCATCTTACGACCATCAGTTCTAGTCTTATCGTCAGTAATCATACGACGTACTACTAAACCTTCGATTGAATCAACAACCTTCTTAACTTGACCTAATAGTTCTTCGCAGTTTTCACATTCACCATAAACTTCAGCAAAGTTTTCAAGTGTATCTTCTTTAACTTTATCAATGTCTGCATATTTTTCAAGTTTAGTCTTCTTAGAAGATAATGCTTTATACATTCTATCAGTAGCGAATTCTTTAACTGCTTTTTCTACTTCTTCATCGATATGAGCTAATTCAACTTCAACTTTTTCTTTACCGATTTCTTTAATAATCTTTTCTTGGAATGCACATAATTTCTTAATGTGTTCATGTCCAAACATTAATGCTTCTAACATTTCTTTTTCAGATACTTCTTTAGCACCTGCTTCAACCATACAGATAGCTTCTTTTGTACCTGCTACAGTTAAATTTAATGTAGATTGTTCTGCTTGTTCTACTGTTGGATTGATAATATATTCTTTACCAATTTTACCAACTACAACACCAGCAACAGGTCCATCAAATGGAATGTCACTGATTCCTAATGCTAATGAAGAACCAAATAAAGCAGTCATTATTGGTGAACAATCTTGTTCAACTGATAATACTGTATTGATTACTTGAACTTCGTTACGGAAATTTTCATCAAACATAGGACGGATAGGACGATCGATAATTCTTGCTGCTAATGTAGCTTCGTCTGTAGGACGTCCTTCTCTTTTAATAAATCCACCAGGGATTTTACCTACAGAATATAATTTTTCTTGATATAGAACTGTTAATGGGAAGAAGTCTTGAGTAATTGGTGTATGTCCCATAACTGTTGCTGTAAGAATAACTGTATCTCCGTATCTTACTAAAACAGAACCATTAGCTTGTTTAGCTAATTCACCAGTTTCAACAACTATTTTTCTTCCTAAAAAGTCTAATTCAAATACTTTTTTTGCCATATATATACCTCATTTCCCTAAAAAAAGACACTTAAAAATAAGTGCCTACTTTTTTTTACTATTTTCTCAATCCTAGAGCTTCAATAGTCTTTCTGTAACTTACTACATCATTATTCTTTAAATAATCTAGTAAACTACGTCTTTTACCAACCATCATTTGAAGACCTCTTTTAGAATGATAATCATGAATATGAGTCTTCAAGTGTTCAGTTAAATTGTTAATTTCTTCTGTAAGAATAGCAATTTGAACTTCTGTAGCTCCACTGTCTTTTTCGTTTTTACCGAATTGTTTAACTAATTCAGCTTTTCTTTCTTTTGAAACAGCCATCATTAATTCCTCCTTTAATATAATTAACCGTTTAGTCATAGTAAGGATACGGAGACTTCCAAACCAAGATTAAACTTACTTGAATAGTATAACTAATATATTTTATAAATGCAAGCAAAATATACTGTTTTTTAATAATTTGACTTAGTTAGTGTTTTACATACTACATCTATATCTTGTTTATTAGCAGCATGGAAATCCTCAAAGATGTTTTTATTTCGATCACAGGCATTAACAACAGTTTCATATATTTCTTTCATTTCTGCTGTTGTCATTGGTTTGTGATCACTTAAGATGAAGGCTTTAAGTAAAGCATCAATGTATTCATGTTTATCTCCTTCATTAAGTGCCATACCAATACCTGGATTTAAGCCCATTTCTTGATTTATACCAACGAACTTAGCTTTCATTACATCATTTATTTCAGCAAAAGCTATTGATGTAGGGTCACTTATTATATAATTACCGCCACATTTAACTAAGGTAACTGCATGGTTACCAATTTTTTTAAATAGTGGTCTCATTAGGACATTTTTGATAAAACTTGGTTTTTCTTCAATTCTATCTCGAGGGATGTTAGGTCGATATTCTCTTTGAGTATTCTTGTTAGGAATGATAGAACAACCTAAGAAGTATGCTTCATCACCCATTTCTTTTAAAACTCTGGTAAGCATTTCAGCATTGTTTAAACAAACTGATTTACCTAACATAATATCAGCACCTGTTGCAGCAAAGTTATTAATACGGCCGGCTGAACTATAAACTAAATGTTTATCTTTAGAGAAATAACCATTCCAAAGAGTGTATTCAAATAGAACACTTGCTACTAATGGACTAGTACAACCTAATTCTTTATAAAATGCTGCTGTACGTTTAACAATATTTGTATATGATTCATAATATGGTCGAAAACCAGCATATACTCTTTGGTTTGAAAACATACCTGAGTAAAAGCTAATTGTATTTTCGTTATTATATTTTCTTACGAACTTTTTTATTCTGCTTCGTTGAGCAGGTGTCATATCCTGTAATGTAAGCATAATAAAAACCCCCTCTTACATCGAAAATATTACCATATTTTGGGGTTTTCTTCAAATTTAGAACATGATATAAGGCTTGGCTTTTTTGTTATCTTTATCATATGTTTTATAGATTGCTAATATTTTATTATCATACTTTAAACAAGCCATATCACCTTTAAATATCTTGTTAATAACGGCACCGTTATTAACAGGTTTTAATAAGTTTTCATCAATATCAATAGATTCCATATCTTTTAATACTTCTTCTAAAGATAATAATTTATAATTATTATTCTTTATATCTTCTAAAGTATAAGACTTTTCTATACTAAATTCACCTTGTTTAGTTCTTACTAGTTTAGACATAGTACCTACTGTATTAAGTTTAGTACAGATATCTTCAATTAATGATCTTATATAAGTACCTTTAGATACTGTAGTTTTAAATACTATTTCATCATTATTGAAAGATATTAGTTCAATGCTAGTTATATTTATATTTCTAGTAGGAAGTTCTACTTCCTTACCTTCTCTAGCATACTCATATAGTTTTTTACCTCTCACTTTTACTGCAGAATAGATAGGTACTTGTTGAAGAGATTCTCCTTTAAAAGAATTTAATACTTCTATTATTTGTTCTTTAGTTATATTAAAATCTTTTTCTTCAATAACAGTACCTGTTATATCAGATGTATCTGTTTTGATACCTAGTTTAATAGTAGCTATATATTCTTTATATTTACTAGTAAGTAAATCACATAGTTTAGTATATTTACCAAGACAGATAATTAATACTCCTTCAGCAATAGGATCTAGTGTACCAGTATGACCCATTTTCTTCGTATTAAAAAACTTAGTAAGGATGTTTACAACATCCCTACTAGTCATATTTGGTTCTTTGTTTACTACTAAAATACCATTCATATTAATCCTCTAGATCGTAATATGTAAATGGTTCAGTAACAGTAATAAATTCTTCATCCATACCAAATGATAAACCACCTATTTTGATATAGTTTTTATTACTTAAATCAATAGTAACGAGTTGACCATAGTAACCATTATTAGTAGCTTTAGTTTCTAATTTAACACAGTCAGTAGTTCCATCTTTACAAGTATAAGTGAAGTTTAATTGTTCATAACGTAAGTCTGGGTGAGATTTAGTATATTTACCATAATCTTGGATAGATACTAATTCTATTTTTTCTAGATTAGATTCATCAATGAAACCTAATCTTTTAGCTACTGTTAAATAGTTATCCCATACTCTTTGTTCTGATTCAGTTAATTGGATTTGTTGTTTTTCTTGTTGTTGTTCTTGTTCTTTTTCTTCTTCAGGTGTATTTGGTATTACGATAGTTAT
>CAMJMP010000057.1 GCA_946407055.1 uncultured Mycoplasmatota bacterium
TAGCATCCTTAACAAAATTTTTAAGTCTGTTATCGGAATCGTTTTCAATATGAAAATCAAATATATTACAATTATCCATACAAATATTATGATTATAAGGTTTAGCAATACAATCAATTATTGTATTTGTTTGATTTAATAATTATTAGCAAGGCAAGGCGTCTAATTTCCTCGCCTTGCTAATAAAAATTTGTAAATGAGTAATCTATCGGCAAGCATATTGCAATCGCCCTGCGGTCAGTTCTGATGCCACTGCTGCCCTTTCAGTAGTCGGAAAAGTATTTACAAATGTATCCATATCGGGGACATTGATTATTTGAGTAGGATTATTTTCACGACCACTATTATCAAAATTAGCAAGTGCTATATCTTCATAACTTTCATATTTAGAATCTAATCCATTAAGGAAATCATCAAAACTATCATCATCTACTGTTGTATCAAGGTCTAAATTTTCTTGAGGTTTAGCAGCTTGTTCTTCTGTTTGTTCAACAGGTTCACTACCAGGCTCAGCAGGATTATCTTTTTGTTGTGTTTCCTCTACGGGGGATATATCAATAGCTCCTTTAGAATCTTCTACAACATCAAATAGAGTAGGTTCAGTAGAATTTTGCAAATTTACATTACCAATGGCATTATAGAATTTAGCAAGAAGAGTATCATCTTTAATACTTCTTGACAAGTTAAATAACTCAGCAATCTTTTCTAATATCTTTTGTAATAATGTTTTCTTTTCAGTTACATTATTAACAGAAACTTTTTCTTTACTTTCAACATTATTTAAATAATTTCTAAGAGCACCATCACTTATGACTTCAGCCATAAATTCATCCATTAATACTCTTTGATTATTAGAATATCTTGAAAGTAAATCATTAAATGTGTTAAGAAGATGATTTTTAAGGTCTTGAAGCTCTGGTCTACT
The DNA here is from genome assembly GCA_946407055.1 of uncultured Mycoplasmatota bacterium. Classification (GTDB taxonomy): domain Bacteria; phylum Bacillota_I; class Bacilli_A; order RF39; family UBA660; genus Coprovivens. The sequence continues at coordinate 926 of CAMJMP010000057.1, forward strand.
TTCATTAGAAAGAGCATTATAAAATTCATCAAATACTTCTTGAAGTTCTTCAAGTCTACGCTTACCTTGCTTACCATTAAAGAATTTTTGTTCTTTAACTATTCTATGAATATTTTCATGAATAAGCATACGAATCATTTCGTTAGCTCTGGTATTAGCAAGATTTACACCAGACTTACCAATAAGTATTTCACCTCTTGTATAACGAGCAAAAGCTCTTATATTAGCATTTATTCTTACTTTTTCAGTAAACAATGGAGTTCCCTCAGCACCTAAAGCAGCATTGAGATTCTTAAGACTATCTACAACTTCTTTAGGGACTTGAGCAGGATTAAGATGTTCTAAGACATCATTTGTAGAAACTTCATCATTAGGTTGAATATTATTTTCTTCAATCCAATCAGTAAGAACAGTTTCTTGTTTTAATTGCTCTTCAGTAGCAGGAGTTTGTTCTTTACTTATATCAAGGAAGAAAGACCTTGGAAGTCTATCATATTCATAACGATTATCATAACGAGAACCAACTTGACTAAATTTATACATATTCAAATTCACAACCATTTCTGTAAAAGAATTGTAATGAGGACTTTCATATGTACCAACAGTTATATACATTTTTCCTTCATCATCAACTTTTATATGTTCACTACTAACATTTTTATTTCTATATTTGTCAATAGCAAACCTTGTAGTGTTGAAGGTCATAGTACTCGTTATAGCATTTATTGTAGAAGAAATAAGTTTTCTACTATTAGCATTTTTTAAATTAACAACTTTTTTAGTTTTATCTTTTACTGGAATAAAAGCTGTACCAGTATAAAATCCCATCAAGTCTTGTCCAGAAACAACCTTTCCTTCATTGGTTTTATAAACTCCATTATCTTTATGTAAAAGAGAATACTTAACAAACGATATAACAGGATTCCAAGTTTTAGCATTACCTGTACAAATACTGAATCTATCTCCAGTTTTATCCTTAACTACAAAGAAACCATTAAATATTTTAGAAGATGTATTACCAAATAAATTATTTAATGTATTATATAATTTTTCAAATGCTCTATCTTTTTCTTCTTTAGTATTGTTTCTATCAGACATTACATCAAAATAATCATTTATAGCATTTGTTATATAATTATTCGTAGCTTCGGTTATAACAGTTGAAGTATTAGAAACAATATTTGCTTCAGTAGCAAGAGCTATATTAACACCAGGAAGAACACTTACATTACCATCATCATCAATAGTTCTATCTCCTTGGTTTTCACCCATAACTATACCTATACTACCAGGACCTAAACCAGGAATACCTTTATATTGTTTGCCATTTTCATCTATGAAAACATCTCCTTCAGAATATACAAAAGGATGTTTTTCTATTTCTCCTTTTATACCTAATGTAGCAGCATTTTGAGGATTAGTAGAATCATATCTAATTTTACCAACATCATCAGATTTTAAATCTGCTTTAATAGAAGCACCTTTTCCATTTTTTTCTTCAGCTTCAAGAAGTCTATCATAAATATCAGAAGTTTGTTTGAAATTATCATACATTTTATTCTTATATTCACGATAAGACCTCTTTAAACCAAATTTACTACTTATAATATCTATTGCACCATCTTTTTGAACAACTTTATTATTTATGCTATAAAACACAACATTAGATATTCTTCGAGATATATCACCAAATATCTTTCTTAAATCAGAATTAGTCGTATCTTCATCATAAGAAATATCTACTCCATTTGCCTTAGCAAAACTTTTAATAACATCATTATTCAAGAACTTTTTAATACTTTCTATACTTGCAAGTTTAGAATGTCTTTGAACAAATGATGTATTTCCATCTTCAAAATAGAACTGAGTAGGATTTTGTTGTATGTACCAATCAGCAACTAAATTATAAAGTTCTTCATTATCTACAATAGAATTAAATAATATATCTTGATTAGAACTTATAGAACCATCTTGTTCTCTTGTTAAAGATAATTCTACAGTATAAGGATTATTATAAGAATCGTAATAAGTATTTCTCCTTGTTAATGTTCTATTGTTTTTATCCTTATTTATTAAAGCAAGCATACCAAGTTCATAGTATTTGCCTTTATAAGTAACACCAAATCCAATAGAAACAGGACCATAATCATTCCTAACAATTTTAATTTCTACTCCATTTTCTCTTGCATAATTAACTAATCTAATTTTATCATCAGCTGATAAATTAGCAACAGTAGCATTATTTTTACTTTGAAGAGTAGAAGCGAAATGCATAAAAGGAGAAACAATTGTTTTCTCTGTTTTAGCAGCATTTAAATTATTTAAAAAATCATCAAAGTTTTTATTAAGGAAATCTTTATTTAAGAAAGTATATTCGTTGCCTTTGTAAGAATTAACAAAAGTAGCCATATCTTTATAAACAGCAAGAAGAGTATTATATGTATATCCCTCTTGGTCGCAAAGATTACTAAGCTCTTTAAATAATTCTCTAAGATTAATTACTATTCTGCCATCAAATTCAGATTTACCTATATTAAAAGCTTTTACATAATTATCAAATACTTCTTTAACATTCTTTTGTTTATCATCTTCTGATTGTTGAGAATCAGCAGAAGCATATAAACTATTTAATGTAACAGGGTCTACACCTATAGCTTTACTTATACTATCAAATAAATTTTTAATTTTAATAGGGTCATAATTTCTAAATGGAATTCCACTTCTCTTATTAGCATTTAATGCTAAATCAAGCATCATTTGAATACCACTTTCAGCATATTTATCAGCATTTTCCGGAGTAACACCATATTGGATAACCATTTGGTCTTTAACTTTTTGAAGAAAATCTGCATATGCTTGACTATTAACACCCTCATTTACAACTTTTGTAAAAAGTTCATTATTGGTTCTTTTTATATCTTGAGCAGCATTTTCAGCAGAAACAATAGGAAAATCATTAGCACCAAATACTGATTGCTGAGCAAAGTCAGCAGCCATTTCTTCTAACGCTTTAGCTTCATCAGGACTTATTATATCATTTTCTTCTTCAACTGTAAGACCAGAAGTATCATCTTCAGTAGTTGTAGGTTGTGTTTCCTCTACGGGGGTTGTAGGATTATTTTCTTGTTCCCCCGTAGGGGAAGATGTTGCATCATCAATCTTTTCTTCTACTGCATCAGCAACAGGTTGGCTTGGTTGTTCACCTTCAACTTCTGTTTTATCAGCAGCTTCTCTTTCTCTCTTAGAAACTTCACTCATAAGAAGAAGAGAAAGCATATTATTATATTGCTGACGATTATAAGCACCAAATTGGAGTATATCTAAAGCGTTGTTTAATTTAGTATCTTGAGAACCATTTTTAAGAATATCATCTAATGCCTCAGCAGGATTTTCTTGTTGTTTAAGAAAGTCTTGAACAGCTGTAAAAGCATCAGTGAATTTAGATTCTGCAATACCAACTAAAGTTGCTTCAGTATCATCATATAATTCTTTATAAAAATCTTTTGTGTTATCTGTTTGAGGAAGTTCTCTTTCTAAATCTTCTTTATATAATTGATAATTAGCTTTAGCATAGAGATTCCTTTGAACACTATCAGAAAGATTTTCAAAAGAAGTAGTTTTGTTTATATTTTCAGTAACAAAATTATCATAATAAGCTTGAGCATCTTCAAGCATTTTAGCTATATCTTCATTCTCAAAACCAGATATATCAAATAAAGAATTAGCTTGATTTAATCTACGAAGAAGATAAGCTTGTTGTTCTCTAAGAGTTTTTACTTCTCTTTCATAAGCTTGTTTAGAATAGAAATTTCCTTTCTTTTTATATTCGGATTCTAACTTTGCAATAGCTTGTCTATTAGCTTTAATTTTCTCATTAATCATTCGTTGCATAGCAATATTTTCATAATGAGAAGTGTCTGATAAACCAGCATTTGCTATTTCATTATCTAATCCATCTATTCTTTCATCAAGAGATTCTATTTCAAGTTTTTTACGAGTAAGTTTACGAGCATCTAAACGAGTTATATAATCATTATAAGCATCAGTATTATCTATTATATCATAATAACTATTTTCATATTGAGTTTTTATTTCATCCATTTTAGCAAGAACTTGAGATTCAAGAAGTTTATCAGTTTGAACTCCGTGTTCCTCAAAGTATTGACTAAATTCAGGATTAGAAACAAACTCTTTTAATAATTCATAGTTACCATTATCAACAGCATTTAATGTAAACTCAGTAAGAAAATCATCTAAAGCAACAGACTTTAATCTTTCAGCTTCGTCTACACTTTGTATTTGTTCATATTGTATTTTACCAGTTTCATCAAGAGCATATTGTCCTCTTTCATCAAGTTTTACTTTAAAAGGATTATAACCGTTATTGATTAAATCCATTTTATCATTAAAATCATCCATTATTTTAAACCTACCGTATATCTCTTCACCACGAGCTTTATTTTCTCCCATAGCAAGAGCTTTCATTTGTTCATCGGTAAGTTTATCAGAATTCATTTTTGCTCTGGCTTTATCACCTATTCTACGAACACCACTTGCAGCACCTTGGAAAAGTAAACCACCCATAACGCCCCAAAAGGCTTGTTCCCAAATAGATTCATCTGCAAGATAATCTCCAAGTTGCTTTTTGCTTAATTCAGGATTAAAATAAAGATTACCAATTTCTTCTCCTTTTTGAGTTTGAATACCTTGGAAACCTTCTTCAACACCCTCACCAAGCATAAGTCCTTCAGTACTTGTCCAAATATCTTTAGCGCCTGTACCTATTCTTTCAAGAATACTACCTTTTGCAGTTCTTTTTACTGTTTCTTCTGCAGCAACTTCAGCAGCACTTTTTCCAGTAAGCTTAGCAATTTGTTCTCTATTAGCTTTCCTTAATGCACGAGTAGTTGCTTTTGAAGCAACACCTGCACCTTTCCAAATAGATGAAAGAGCTTTAAATTGAGGAATATCCATTAAAAGCATCCAATAGTCATTTTTAAAAGTATGACCTGAAGAAACAGAAGCAATTTGCTCAGCAATTTCATTATCAGATAATCCTTGAAATTCAGGATTACGAGAATATAAATCGTTTCTTTCTTCTGAACTCATAGATGCAAGTTCAGAAAGAGATTTATCATAGACATTTTTATAAACTTCACGAGCTTCTTGATAATTTTCAGCAGTACGACTAACA
>CAMJMP010000058.1 GCA_946407055.1 uncultured Mycoplasmatota bacterium
TTTAACTTTATCGTAATTATCAAACATAACATACCTCCTTATTCTTCAATAATGATATCAAAAAATAGCTGCTATTTCAATTATCAAAACTTAACACTATCTTTGTATTCATCAATAACTTTTCTATTAATATTAAATACCACAGAATAGATTAAATATTCTTTCCATAAGATTAATTCTTTCTTTTCTCTTCCTTCTAAAATAGAGAAATCTCTAATGAATAATTTTAATCCTTCTAACTTTTTATTAATTTCATCACCTTTATTAGTTCTTACATAATTATCTGTTTGTAATCTAATATAAAGTATTACATGTTTTATTATAAAATACATTGGATAAAACATTACTGTCATAATACCAAATACTAATAAAGTAAATGCTAAAATACCCAAGAAAGGATTTGTAAATTCTATCTTTTCTAATAAGCTAAAATCAAATATTAATAATTTTACAGCTATATAAATCAAAATAGATACAATAGCTTCAACTATAAATCTCCACTTAGGGAATTCTTTCTTTTCAATTAACTCGTGCTCCGCACAACAACTTTTAATCTTTTCAATATAAGATAAATAATCTATTTTTATAACATTAGATCCTTTATCATTTATAAAATTTAATAAATATTTTTCAATAGAGTTTAACTTCGCTCCGCTTTGTTCTTTATTCTTTTTAAATACACCATTTTCATATGTAATTACTTTTTTATTTTCTAGCATTAATAAATCTGCTATTAAAGTATTCTTATCAATTTTAAAATCATCTATATAAGATAATTCAGATGGATTATATTCATATAATACATCTCTAAAGTAATCTTTTGTCTTATTGAAATCATCTTTATTAAGTTTATATTTCTTAAATGCATGATTACTTGTAAATATCGGTAATATAAAGAATGCTATTGGTACCACTGTAACAATATAAATTAAAAGCGCAATAAAGAATCCCATTAATGCTATTCCTAAATAAGCTTTTTTCATAGCAATCGGTTTTAATTCTTCCAATTTTTCATCAGTTAATTCTGTATCATTTGGAATATCAAATGCTTCTTCCAAGAAATTTGGTTCCTCTTCTATTGCTTCTTCCATTTCTACTCTAAATTCTGCTAAACTTTCATCTCTTAATTCAGCTGTCAACTTCATAAATACAAAGCCATAAATAACAGCAAATATTGCAAAAAATATTAAAAATACCCATGCTTTAAAACTTAATCTTTTTTTCATAACATCACCTATAATCTATAAATATTATAAAAAAAACCTTGTTTAAAAACAAGGCTTATTTATTTAATAATATTTCTAATTTAGCTTTTTCTTCAGCCAACTTTTGTCTATCCATTTCTACTATATTAGCAGGAGCTTTATTAACATAATTTTCATTAGCTAATAACTTTTCTCTTCTTTGAATAGATTCTGTTAATTGTTTAATTTGTGCTTCCTTTAAAGCTTTATCTTCATCAGTTTCAATTTTTTCGAAGAAAATTTGTGCTTTAACTCTACTAGAGAATACTTGATATGTTTTAATACCTAAAGGTTCTTTAACGATATTTTCTTTAATCTTTAACATATTAACGATTAATTCATTATCATCTTCAGTATCAAACATAACCTTCATATCTTTAGTAATATTATTTTCTGCTTTAACATTTCTGAAGTTCTTAATGAATTCTATTTCATCATCAACAATTCCTTCTTCATGTTCGAAAACATATTTCTTTTCATATTTAGGATATTCACTAATCATTATATCTTCTGCATCTTTAACTGGTAACTTACCATATATTTCATCAGTAACATAAGGCATAAATGGTTGTAACATTTTTAAAATACCAGTTAATACATAACATAATGTAGATTTAGTACTTGGTGCAGTAATTGAATACTTAGCCATTTCAATATAATTATCACAGAATGAACTCCATGTGAAATCATATATAGCAGCACCAGCATTATTAAATTGATACTTATCCATAAACTTCTTAACTTCATGAATACATTTTTCATATTTAGTTAAAATCCATTTATCTTCTGGCTTTAAATTTTCTAATGTTATTTCTTTTAAATCTTCAATATTACTTAATACGAATCTTGAAGCATTCCAAATCTTATTAATATAATTCCAAGTAGATTTAATTTTTTCTTCATCAAATCTCATATCTGTTCCTGGAGCAACATCAGTAGCTAAATAATATCTTAAAGCATCTGCTCCATATAAATCGATCATATCGAATGGATCAATACCATTACCTAAACTCTTAGAGAATTTTCTACCTTGTTTATCACGAATTAATCCATGAATTAAACAATCTTCAAATGGTCTTTGACCTAATAATTTTTCTCCTTGGAAAGTCATTCTATTAACCCAGAATGGAATAATATCATAACCAGTTACTAAGCATTGGTTTGGATAATATCTTCTTACTAATGCATTATCTTCTGGCCATCCTAAAGTAGCAAAAGGCCATAAAGCACTACTGAACCATGTATCTAATACATCGTTATCTTGTACCCAACCTTCTCCCTTAGGAGCATCCATACCTACATATACTTCATCGCCTCTATACCAAGCAGGTATTCTATGTCCCCACCATAATTGACGTGAAATACACCAGTCATAAGTTATTTCCATCCAGTGATTCATTGTTTTTTCACATCTTGCTGGAACGAAATTAACCTTTTCATCTTTCTTCTTTTGTGTTTCTAATACATGATCTGCTAAAGGTCTCATCTTAACAAACCATTGTTTTTTAATCATTGGTTCAACCATAACACCTGTTCTTTCAGAGTGTCCTACTTCGTGAACTAATGGTTCAATTTCAAGTAATAAACCTTGTTCTTTTAAATCTTCCAAACAAGCATCTCTACATTCTTCTCTAGTCATACCTTGATATTTCTTAGGAACATTTTCATTCATTGTTGCATCATCATTCATAATGCAAATTCTCTCTAAGTTATGTCTATTACCTACTTCAAAGTCGTTAGGATCATGAGCAGGAGTAATCTTAACACAACCAGTTCCTTTTTCCATATCAGCATGTTCATCTGTAATAATAGGTATTGGTTTATTAACTAATGGTAAAATTACATTCTTACCAACATACTTTTTATATCTTTCATCATTTTCATTAACTGCAACAGCTGTATCACCAAATAATGTTTCTGGTCTTGTTGTTGCAACATCTAAATATTCTTCACTGTCTTCTAATTTATATTTTAAGTGATAGAAAGCACTCTTTTCTTCACCGTAAATAACTTCTTCATTAGATAAAGCAGTTTGTGCAGCTGGATCCCAGTTAATAATCTTTTCACCACGATAGATTAATCCTTCATTGTAGTAATCAACAAATACTTTCTTAACAGCAGTTTGTAATCCTTCATCTAAAGTAAATCTTTCTTTAGTATAATCTAAAGCTACACCTAATTTAGCCCATTGTTTTCTAATAATGTCACCATGTTCATGAGTCCAATCCCAACAAGCATCAACAAACTTTTCTCTACCATATTCATATTTATCAATACCTTGGTCTTTTAATCTTTTAACAACCTTTGCCTCAGTAGCAATAGCTGCATGGTCCATACCTGGTAACCATAAAGTGTCATAACCTTCCATCTTTTTATAACGAATAATAATATCTTGTAATGCAACATCCCAAGCATGTCCTAAGTGTAATACACCTGTAACATTTGGAGGTGGTAAAACTATACAATATGGTTTCTTCTTACTATTTTCATCACATTTAAAATATTCTTTATCTAACCATTTTTCATATTTATCTTTTTCAACTTCATCATGGTTATATTTCTTATCTAATTCCTTCATTTTTTAATCTCTCCTTTATATATTTAAGAGTCTCTTTATAAACCCCATCTAAATCTTTATTTCCTTTTTGTACTTCATAATAAGTTTTATAATTTTTTCTTAATTCTTTTAAGCAAATTGTATTATTAATATCAAAAGCAAATGCATAACGAATAACAGAATCATCATTCTTATTCTTAATTAAAGAACTATCTATCTGTTCATGATTATAAAAACCTTCTAATACTTTCTTATTTACTCTTGCTTTTATTGGTTTAATCTTTACTTGTTTTAATGTACCCATTAAATAAATAATATCTATTTTATCAGTATCTCTAATCAATTTTGCATGCATTAGCATTCTTTCATCATCACATTCTTCAATGACTCTTTTATTATGATTTCTAATAGCAAACTCAATAATTGGATACCATTCTTCATTTGTAACAAATTTCTTTATATTTCCTTTTTTAAATAATTGATCACAACTATAGTTAGCATGATCTATACTCGCTGAATCATCATATGTATGATAGACTCGTAATTGTTCAAATCTACCAAAATCATGTAACAATCCGATCACTCGTGCAATCTCCACATCTTCAGGACTGAAACCTAGTTTCTTAGCATATTTAACTTGTAAATTCATTACACGAAAAGAATGTGCATATTTTAGTGCAATATTTCTATCACTCAAATCATATCCACATACATAATCATTAAATGCTTCTACTAACATAGTTACACCCCTTTCCAATAAAAAAACACTCCATCCAAAGGACGAAATGTTCGTGGTACCACCTTAATTACTTCTTAATGTCTTAATGCGACTAACATTATATCTTACTAAACTCAGATATAAAACTCCCAAGCTACCTTCCTATACTTCAAGTTCTTTGTTCACACCAACCACAAATTCTCTTTAACTCTTATACGTATAGTACTCCTCTTGTTCAACGTATTTAAGTGTATTATATACCAATAAATACTCAAAATCAATAAAAATGATTGAGGAAAAAGATGTAATGTTGTATAATTAATAAGTAAGAATAAGAATGGGAGTGAAGATATGTTTCGTGAATTCAATTATGATACACAACCAGTTGTTGAAATAGTAAACGAAATTATCGCTGACGCAGTTAAAAACCGTGCATCAGATATCCATTTCGACCCTACGCCAGATAAGCTTAAGGTCAGAATGCGTATCGACGGTGACTTAGTTGACTACGCCTACGTCCCAGAAGTATTAAAAAAGAACTTAACAACTCGTATAAAAATTATTTCAGGTATGAACATTACTGAATCACGTCTTCCACAAGACGGTGCCATCAAAACAGAATTAGATGGCCGTCCATTGGACATGCGTGTGTCTTCACTACCTATCGTCGATGGCGAAAAAGTCGTTATCCGTGTTCTTGACTACTCTACAAGTTTAAAAGGTATTGAGAACATCGGTATTTCAGATGTTAACCTTGAAAAAATTAAAAGAATGCTTGATTTACCAAATGGTATCATCTTAACAACAGGTGCTACTGGTTCAGGTAAATCAACTACTACATATGCAATGTTATCTGAGTTAAATAAACCAGAAATTAATATAATCACAGTTGAAGACCCAGTCGAAATGAAAATCGAAGGACTAAACCAAGTTCAAACTATGTCCGAAATAGGTTTAACATTCGCAGCTGCTCTTCGTTCTATCTTGCGTCAAGACCCTGATGTTATAATGATCGGAGAAATTCGTGATGACGAAACTGCACGTATCGCTGTTCGTTCAGCCATCACTGGTCACTTAGTTGTATCAACAATCCACACCAACAATGCTCTTAACACAATCGAAAGACTTTTGGATATGGATATCGAACGTTACTTACTAGGTACTGCCATTTCTGGTATCATTTCACAAAGACTAGCTAAGATGTTATGTACAAAATGTCGTGGTTCAAGACCCGCTACACCATATGAAAAGCTTGTTATTAGAAAAGCAATTGGTATTGAAATCGATAATTTATATACAGCTATCGGCTGTCCTGAATGTATTGGCGGTTATCGTGGTCGTATTCCAGTTCACGAAGTATTGGAAGTTGACCAAGAAATAAAAGATGCCATCACAAACAATACACCAAAAGAAGAATTAAGACATATCGTTTATGGTAATGGTAAAACTATTACATTATTACAAGATGGTTTGAAAAAAGTAGTTAATGGTTTAACTTCATTTGAAGAAATATTAAGAATCATTGATATTGAATCAGACTTCGGTGATGATACAGATGGTGAAATGAGATTAGCATTAATGGGTAAACT
>CAMJMP010000059.1 GCA_946407055.1 uncultured Mycoplasmatota bacterium
TTCTACCTTTATATCCTGGAGGTTCATGCATCTTATAAGCTTCATTAATAACATCATTTAACAAAGATGTTTTAACTTCTCTTCTACTATTCTCATAAGCACTAATTACTTCAGGCATTAAAGTATGTAATCTCTTCTTAGTCTTAGCTGATAAGAATACTACTTTAACATAAGTCATAAATTGGAATTCGTTTTCTATTAATAATTTCCATTCTTTTATAGCTTTATCTTTATCTTCAATAGTATCCCATTTATTAACAACTAATACTAATCCTTTACCTGCTTCTATAGCATAACCTGCTATATGTTTATCTTGTTCAATAATTCCTTCTGCTGCATCAATAACTAATACACATACATCAGATCTATCTATCGCTTTTAAACTTCTAATTAAACTATATTTTTCAACAGATTCAAATATTCTTCCTTGCTTTCTCATACCAGCAGTATCAATAACAATATAATCATTACCTTCATATTTAAATCTTGTATCTACTGCATCTCTTGTCGTACCAGCTACGTCAGATACAATAGCTCTTTCTTGATTTAATAAAGCATTAATTAAACTACTCTTACCTACATTAGGTCTTCCAATAATACAGAATTTAAGAATATCTTCTTTTACTTCTTCACCCTTATTAAAGTCTTTAGTAACTTCATCTAATAAGTCCCCAAATCCCAAATTATGAAGAGCACTTACTGGATAGACATATTCAAATCCTAATTCATAATAATAGTATTTTCTTTCTTCTTGCAACTTAGGATTATCTAATTTATTTAATACAACAATAACTTTTTTATCAGTTTTCATTAACAAGTCTCTAATAGCTAAATCATTACTTGTTAAATCTTCTCTACCATCAACAATAAATAATATTACATCACTTTCTTCAATAGCTATTTCTGCTTGTAATCTAATATCTTTATTGAAGTCTTCTTTTCCATAATCAATTCCACCAGTATCAATTAATAGAAAAGAATAATCATTATAATTTACTGTTCCATAAATACGATCTCTTGTTACTCCAGGAGTATCCATGATAATAGACTTATTTTCCTTAATTAATTTATTAAAAATAGTACTCTTACCTACATTAGGTCTACCAATTAAGCAAACTGTCTTTTTCATAATTCACCCCTCCAATCAATCGTGTATTTTAGCATATTAATTTATTAAAGTAAAATATTAAACAGTAGATATACTAGTACCATTCATATAATAAGATCCACCACACTTAGTAGCATCTTTTCTATTATTAAATACATATGCTGCATATGGTCTCTTATTCTTTATATATGTAAATACATAATTACCTTTCATAGATGTTCCATCTCTAGGATCAAAGAAATCATTTGGTGTACCGTTCTTAGTAGCAGATTCCTTAGATAAATAACCCTTAGCAAGTAATGCTGTAACATTTATTTTTACACATTTAATACCAGGGTCAGTATCTAATCTTTGTGTTGCATTAACAATACAAGAATCCGAAGAAGACTTACCTACTTTACCATTAACTATAGAAGACATATTATCTTGTCCATATAATTGCGCCGACTTAACTACAGTTTCTACTTTATTACAAAACATATCTTGTTTCATTCTAGATGTAAAAGATAATACTGCTGGTACAGCCATAACTAATAAAACTGACAACAATACTACTACAGCTAGTAATTCAACTAATGTAAAACCATTTCTATTCTTCATATTCTTCACCTATTATTAATTATAGTACATTTCAGCAAAATAAAAAAGGTGCTATTTAGCACCCATACACTTATTTAATATATCATAAATCTCTTCTCTACCTTTTTTAGTAACTGAAGAAAAATAAACTATATTATCGTTTTCACCTAATTCAAATGAATCATTTAACAAACGTTCTTGTTTAACTTTTTCACTTTGTTTAACCTTATCATACTTAGTAGCTACAATAGTTACATCCAAATTATAATACTTAATAAAATTAAACATTAATAAATCATCTTCACTAGGTTTATGTCTAAAATCAACCAACATAAAAACTCTTTTTAAGTTTTCTCTATTAATCAAATATTCTTCTATCATCATTCCAAATTTTTGTTGAGTATCTTTATCTACCGCTGCATAGCCATAACCTGGTACATCAATTAAATAGAATTTATCATTAACTAAATAAAAGTTTAATGTTTGTGTCTTACCAGGAGTAGCACTAGTTCTTGCTAGATCTTTTCTACCAATTATAGAATTAATAAAAGAACTCTTACCAACATTACTTCTTCCAACTAGTAAAAACTCTGGTTTACCATCAGTTGGATATTGGCTCGCTCTTACAGCAACACTTGCTAATTCAACATCATCAATTTTCATAGATATCACCTACGTGCCATAATTATATAAAAAAAAGGAAGGTTATGTCAAATAACCTCCATATTATTCTACTGTTACACTCTTTGCTAAATTACGTGGTTTATCAACATCTAAACCTCTAGAAACAGTTATATAATATCCAATTAATTGTAGTGGAACTACAGTTAATGATGGATAAAAATACTTAAGAGTTTTTGGAACATTTAAAGTGAAATTAGATACCTTACTTACATCCATATCTTCACTAGTAACAGTTACTACATAAGCACCTCTAGATTTTACTTCAACTAAATTACTAATAGTTTTTTCAAATATCTCTTCTTGTGTAGCAATACCTATTACTAAAGTACCATCTTCAATTAAACTAATTGTTCCATGTTTTAATTCACCAGCTGCATAAGCTTCACTATGAATATAACTTACTTCTTTTAATTTTAAACTACCTTCTAAACTAATTGCATAATCTAATCCTCTACCAATATAGAAAGCATCTTTTATATGAGAGAACTTACTAGATAGTTTTTGTATCTTATTAGTTAAATGATCTAATTCATATTGTACTTTCTCTGGTAAAGTTTTAATCTCTTCTATTAATTCTTGATATACAGTTTCGTTTATTTTACCTTTAACATATCCCATTTGAATAGCTAATACATAAGCAGCAATTAACTGTGTACTAAATGCCTTAGTTGTTGCTACAGCTATTTCTGGTCCTGCTAATGTATACAATACATGGTCAGCTTCTCTAGCAATTGATGAACCAACTACATTAATAATTCCTAATGTTTTAACTCCTTGATTCTTTGCTTCTCTTAAAGCTGCTAAAGAATCAGCTGTTTCTCCAGATTGACTTATCACAATAACTAAACCATCTTTATCTAATATTGGTTTACGATATCTAAACTCTGAAGCAATCTCTACTCTAACAGGTATTCTTGTTAAATCTTCCAATACATATTGAGCACATACCCCAACATGATAAGCAGATCCACAAGCAACGATATATATTTGTTTAAAGTTTTTAATCTCTTCATCACTTAAACCAGTATTACTTAAATCAATATAATCTTCTCTAACAAAAGAATTAATTGTTTTCTTAATAACATCTGGTTGTTCATTTATTTCCTTAATCATGAAATGTTCATAACCTTCTTTTTCAGCTGCTGAAACATCCCATTTTATTTCCTTTAATTCTTTCTTTATTTCATCACCGTTTAAATCATAGAAGATTACTTTATCTTTCTTTAAACAAGCGGCTTCTAAATTATCTATATAATAGACTTTATTAGTATATTTAAGTATTGCTGGCACATCACTAGCTACATAATAACCATCTTCATTTTCGCCAATAATCATTGGTGAATCTTTTCTAGCTACCCAAATTTCATCGGGATAATCTCTAAACATAACAGCAATAGCATAAGATCCTCTAACTCTGACCATTGTTCTATTAATAGCATCTATTGGACCCATTTTATACTTTTTATAATAGTAATCAATTATATTTGTTAATACTTCTGTATCAGTTTCACTATATAAAGTATAATCATGTCTTCCTAACTTTGCTGTTAACTCTTGATAATTTTCGATAATACCATTATGTACTAAAGTTACATTACCATCATTAGATACATGTGGATGTGCATTCGTTTCACTTGGTTCACCATGTGTAGCCCATCTAGTATGCCCAATACCACAAGTTCCTTTTAATTTCTCTCCTTCAAGTTTTTCTCTTAAATTTTCTAATTTCCCTTTAGCTTTAAAAATTTGTATTTCCTTATCTTTATCTCTAACAGCAACTCCAGCTGAATCATAACCTCTATACTCTAATCTAGATAAACCATCTAATAAAATATCTACAGCTTTCTTGCTTCCATTATAACCTACTATTCCGCACATATTATCTTTCTGCCTTTCATATTTTAACTTAATTAAATTATAAAATATTAAAATAAAGCAGTCAAAAAAAATAAGTAAATTTACGACAAATTTACTTATCTTTCTCCACTATAAATTTCTAATGAATCGATGATACTATCTACACTATCTAAGACTATGTCAAAGTACTCTACACTATTATTATAAACAATAAATATTAATACATTATCTTGTTTATAAATATTTACCATACTTTGATCTTTCTCGGTTTCATACATAACTTGAAAAGAATCATATTTTTCATTGTTATATACTTTACTAATTAGTTTATAACCCTTATTTTGTTCATTTAAACTAGTTAATATATCACTAATTATATCTTCCAAATTAGTATCAATTAAACTATTATCTAAAACCTTATAATAAATATCTATAGTACCTTTACTTTTCTTATGTTTTAGAGTTAAATTACCATCTTCAACTTTACTCTTCCAAGTGTCATCATAAACCACTTTATAGTAAGTTCCTTTATATTCATTTTTACTAAAACTTACTTTTCTTACTACAAAATAAACAATACCTGTAATAACTAATAATACTAAAACGAATACCAATATTTTCCATTTTTCTTTAACAAATTCTTTCATCTTATATCTCCATTAATAGAACAATGACATAATCTAAGTCTTCTTTTATTATTACTCTATATTTCTTATTTTCATATATTCGTTTAGCACTATTATTATATGTTAATTTATAACCATCACTTAATAATTTTTCTTCAAATCCCATTGTGATAAACATTGAATCTAAAGAACCATATATAGTATTTTTATATCTAATACTTAAAATACCATCTTTATAACTTCTCTTAACATAATCAATTGGAATAGTATTTTCAATATCTCCAATATCTTTATATTTCTTCCATACTTTGTTTTCTACATTATCATATTGTTCTTCTTTAATAATATGATAATAGTATTTGTCTTTAAATTCTTGTACATTAATACTTTCAATATTAGCAAATTGTTTATTGTTTAATTTTTGTTGAATTTCCATTAAATAATTAGTACTATTTGCAACACTAATACTTGAATTTAACACACCACCAGTATTAAAACCAACTACATTTCCATTTTTATTAAATAAAGCTGATCCAATATCACTTTCTGAAACAACTAATTGATTCTTTAATACACCTTTATTTAAAGATACAAAACTACCATAACTAATACTATAACCAGTATTAATCTTACTACTTATCATAAATACATTATCATCTACTTTAAGACTTGTTGCATCTTCAAAAGTAACTGGTGTACCTACTTCTGCACTTACTTTAAGTATTACTAAATCATAATTAACATCTGCTGCAATAACACCATCTACTTTATAAGCATTACCTTTGGCATCATTAACATAAATAAATTCACAATTATTTAAAATCTTCAAGAAGAGTGACCATGTAGTAACTACAGCACCTTTTCTAATAAAGAAACCACTACCATAACTACCAACAGCTCCATTAACCATCGCACTAACAGAAACCACTTGATCTACTCTGGCACTATATAAAGTACTCAAATCATTCTCACTTGGTACAGTTGCATTTCCTGAAACAGAAATACTCTTATTCGCTTCACCAATAAAATTACCACTATTTTCTTTCTCAACTGTCTTATTAAATTTATTTAATAAATCATCACCAGTTGTATAGTAAGCAGCAAATACCTTGTATTGACCTTCAACATCTCTAAGTATCAAAGTTAAGATTAAATCTTTCTTGCCACC
>CAMJMP010000060.1 GCA_946407055.1 uncultured Mycoplasmatota bacterium
AAATTAGCTCTATGAATAGCTGGAATCATATCAATATCTTCAGCCCATAAATGTCCTACATATTGACCCGTTTCCATTGAAAGATTACAAGTATCATCCCAACCTTCTACCATATTATAAAAACTAATATATCGATCAAAGTCATTAACTTTCATACATTTTTCAAATAATTCTTTACAAAAATCATTTTCAAAAAAACTATAACGACCTTGAGCATGAGCTTCTTCTATTTTATCAGCTCTTTCGACTTCTTTTTCGACGATTCTTTCGTCTAGCTTATTGCGATTTCTCCTGCTGAAAAAATCTCTTAAACCCATAAGCAAACCTTCTATCTAAATAAAGTATTCTTTAGGTAAATCTATTTTTTCTATCATATCTTGTTCTAGTAATTCTGGATTATCAAATAAGTATTGTAACATCTTAACTGATTTAATGAAGTAATAACCATCTGCTACTCTTTCATCTAAGTTAACTCCAAAACCACATATTAATCTCTTTTCTTTTTTACCATCAATGTATACATCTTGTTCTTTTACTTCACCCATTGTAGTAAATACAGAAACTGTACCAAAATCATTAATATTATGTAATATTGCATCACATTTTAATGTACCTAAATTAGATACAATCATACTGCTGTAATACAAGTTGTCTTCTTGTATTGATTTAGGTAATTTACCTTTTTTATCTAACCATTTCAAGAAACCTATAATAGGTATTCTTATAGGATTAGGTAAACCAGCCAACTTATCAACAACGTCGTTAGCTCCTTTTTTCTCTGACTTACCACTTCTAACTGCATGTACTTTGTCATATATTTTCTTAGAAATAGTTTGCAAATTATCATGTTCATCAAAGAATATTTGTGTCATTAACTCTTCACTTTTATCTTCAAAAGCTATCTTAGCTACAAATGATAATATTACATCATTATGTTCCCATATATGTCTATTAGCTACGAATCTATTTAGTTTAGGTCTATGATAAACAACTCTACCTAAACCTGTTAAGAAAGCATGGAAATAAGTTAAATCTTCCCATCCTTTTTCTTTCTTCTTTTTCTTAATATATTCATGTAACTTAGTTACATCCATTTTATAATCACAATAAACAGTACTAATTGATCTTTGAGGTTTTAAATCAATTTGCATTTGTTCTGTTCCTAATACATCTTTTACCCTTTTTGCATCTATTCTGCCCATAACATCACCATCATTCTTCTATAATTATAACACAAAAAAAGAAGATTTACTCTTCTAATATAGCAGTTATTACATAATAGCTATCATCACTTGCATAAGAACATGTTTGTAAAACTAATATTTTACTATCTTGAGTGAAATCAATATCTCTACGATAAATAACGTTATTACCTAAATTACTAATTTGTTTTAAGAAATCTTCTCCAGTTAAATTAACTTTCATATGACTATAATCTTTATTAACTTCTTTAATAGCAAAAACTCTATATATCTTACGACCTTTATCATCTTGTAATAAAATATATTGATTATTATTAAAGAAATCTTCATTTAAATATTTCTCTAATTTTCTAAATGGGATATCATAAGTCTTTGAATTATGTCCATATATATTTATTTGTTGACTATCAGTAGTAACTCTATAATCAATATATTCAGTTCCTTTAATATCTTTTTTATTATCAATACTATGATTTAAATAATATTCATTATTACTAGATTGAGTAAGTAATATATTAAACATATTAGGTATTTCTAATCTAGCTACAATATTCTTGTTTTTATATAATTCACGATAATAATTTAAATCTACATCAGGACTAAATAAATTATTTAGATCTTCTTTTTCTTCCTTCTTTTCTTCTGGTTCAACAATCTTTTGTGCTATCTCGTTAGTAACTGGTTTATTGTATTCAAAAACTTTTGCACTAACTATATAAGTTAAACAGCAAACAAGAACAACAATTAAAAAACTAGTTAATAACTTAATTCTTCTCTTTTCCATACAAAAAACCTCTTTTATTGAGGTTTATAATATAAGCATTACTTCTTAATGTCAACTTTTTCTTTATTCTCCATAAAGAATAAAACTGTATATAATACCATTAACAAGAATAATGAAATAATAATTCCACCTAGTATATCAGTTAACCAGTGCGCTCCCGATATTAATCTTCCTACCACCATAGCAATCATTATTATCCATGTTAATATATTTAATACATTTAATAACTTCTTATTCTTTATATAGTAACCTAGCATTAATAATGATGATCCACATATACTAACAGCTAATAATGTATGTGTTGAAGGATATGATGCTTCTAACTTACCTTCTATCATAAATGGTCTAACATTTAATGCTAACTTTTCAAACAAGAAAAATACTAATGCAAATACAACATAGAATCCAGCTAATACATATAGCTTCTTATCTACCTTAGCAAAACTCTTATTCTTAATTAATTGATAAAGTCCATATAAACCATAACAACCAACTATACCAATTGGTATTATAGCAGAATACTTAGTTACTTTATACCAAGTACTATGGAATCCAATCCAATCTTTAACATATGTATTAACAGTAGAAAATCCTACAGTTGATTTATCAGGTGCTATTGCTCCAACATCAATAAATTTAACCATCAATGTATAAACTACTGCCATAAAAAATAATAATAAACACATATAAATTAATAAATTCTTTTTCTTTGCCATTTTTTATCATCTCCTAAGAAATTATATCAAATAAAATACCTAAAAAAAAGAGCCTTAAGCTCTTTTTCTTTTTAATATTTGAATATTATCTACGTCTTCTTCACTAATACCAAAAAGTACAGATTTATAATTCTTTTCAGAACCTAAAGCCGTAGCAACAAGTTTATCTCCAATTCTAATAGTAATACCATTCTTCTTATCTTTATAAGAAGCAGTTGCTTTATCATACAATAAATGTAATCCTTCAACGTCAGTATCTTTAATAACTCCATCAATTCCTTCTCTGGTCTTAATGTACATTCCTCTACTATTAATATATGTAACTTGAGCATCGAACTTTTCATTGATCCTTTGATCAACATATCTACACATGTCGTATTTGTCTCCATCTCGCTCAGCATCAGTTGCATTCTTTTCCATTTCTGTTGAGTGTCTACACATGTCTGTAACATCACTAGATAATTGTTCATATACTTCATAAGTTAATTTATTATCTCTTTTTAATCTTAATAAATAGTGAGCTAATAAATCCATAAATCTTCTAATTGGGCTTGTAAATTGTGTATAGAATTCTAATCCTAATCCGAAATGATAATTTGGTTTAGAATCATATCCAGCAACTTTCATTGATCTTAATAAAATATTTGCAGCAACTGATCTTACATCATCATCTTGAATTGCTTTTATTACTGCTTCAATATTTCTTCCATCAATTATTTCTTCTACTCTAACTACTTTTATTCCACTTCTTTGAAGTAAATCTACAGCTTCTTCAAACTTTTCTGGATCTGGTTCACTATGAACTCTAAATGGCGCTTCTACTGGCGATAAGAATTCACCAACACATTGACCATTCAATAACATTCCATTTTCAACAAGTTTTTGGCCACTTCCAAAAGTTCTTTTCTTTATATCAACTACATTACCATTTTCATCATAAGTAGTTTTAATATCTTTATTACCAAAATTTATATAACCTCTTTCAAGTTTTCTCTTTTCTTGAATATCAGAAACTTCTTTCCACATCTTTAAAGGTTCTACAAACTCATCATAACCTTCAGGTACAATTCCTTCATCTAATATTTGATTAACTGCTGTATAAGTCATTGCTTTCTTGGACTTAATAACAGCATCTTCAAATCTATAATTAACAATATCTCCTTCAGGTGATATTTCAATAAATGTTGAAAGTGTTAATCTTTCTACACCTTCATCTAAAGAACATATACCATTAGAAATTATCTTAGGTAACATTGGAATAACATAATTACAAATATATACACTTGTACTTCTTTGTTTAGCTATCTCCCATAATAACATTCCTGGATGAATATAATAAGATACATCTGAGATATGAATACCTAATTCATAATTACCATTTGGTAATTTTCTAATACTTAATGCATCATCTCTATCTTTACATGTTTCATCATCAATTGAGAAGACTATTGTATCTGTTAAATCTGTTCTTCCCTTTTTATCTTCTTCTCTAACCTTCTTGGGTAATGTATCTGCTTCTTTGTAAGCTTCTTCAGGGAAATCCGGTTCAATATCATGATTCACACACATTGTTCTTATTTCTAATTCAGTTTGGTTTTTATTACCAACATAAGAATTAAAATAAGCAACTATTGCTTTTTGATCTCTATCATATTCACCAAGATTAACTCTAATTCTATCTCCTTCACATAATAACTTTTTAGTACTTTTTTTATCTAAAATTATTCTTTGTTTAAAAGGAGTTCCACATGGTATTAATTCTAATTCACCATTAGTTCCTTTTTTAATATCACAGATAACAGGTGTATCTTTTCTTTTAACGATATTTAATACTTCTGCAACATAACGACCGTTACTTTTTAAATCGTAAACCAAAACAGTAACAATATCTCCACTTGAAGCATCCTTTAAATGACTTGGATCAATTACTGCCATTCCTCCATCCGGAAGATTAACAATTCCATCCATGTGTTCATTTATATAAAGAGATGTTTCAACTTCATATAATACATTTGCATCTATATCTTTTTCTTTTTTATTTTTCCCTTTAGAATTCTCTTGTTCTACATTATTACAAACACTTCCAAAATAATATTCATTATCAGCAAGATTTCCTATTTCAACTAATAATCTTTCTCCAAGTACAAGAGAATCAAAATCTTTTTCTTTAAGTAATATTTGGTGTTTAAAGCCTTTGGCTTCTGGTTCTAGTACTAAACAGTTATTTCTTTTTACAACGTTACAAAAAACTAGGCCATTATTTCTCTTAACAATCTTTTCTACTCGAGCTTGTGGGTACTCTATAGATTCGCTACCTATAGTTTTCAATAAGACAACATCACCAGTTAACGTATCATTTAAATCTTCAGTAGCAATTCTATAAGATATTTCTTCATCTTCTTTGCCAACATTAACATATCCAATACCATCTTCATCAATAACTATTCTTCCTTGAACAAATCCTAAATCTTTAGAGAATATTCTAAATAATCCTCTACTGTTAGAAATAATTTTTCCTTCTACTTCTAACTCTTTTAAGATTTCATCCAATTCTGATTTGCTAAGATTAATTTTGTTTCCTAGTTTCTTTTTTATATCTCTAAAACTATATAATCTATCTTTCATTGAACGATCAGCTAATATAGCAATTATTCGTTTTTTAACAGTATCATTACTAGATTTCACCATAAACACCCCACAATGATTACTATTAAACCACAAAAACCACAAAAAAAGAACTTTAACTGTTCTTTTTTTTATAACTATTGTTTATAGCCTTATAATTATTACTAATTTCTGATTCCATGATGTGCAGTTGGTGAACTTTCTGTTAATGCAGCAAATGTATAACCATTATCTATTCCATATTGAATTATCATCTCTACTGCAGGAATTGTTGTCTTATGAATATCATGCATCAATACAACTGAATTAGTATTTCTAGCAATACCATTTATAACATTTTGATAAGCTTGTTGTGTTCCTGCTCCACCTGCATCATTAGAATCTACATTCCAATCAAAATACACAAATCCTTCAGCTTCCATATTAGTTTTTATTTCTGTTACTACACCTTGTTTATATCTCTTAGATACAGTGTTAGAACTACCTCCAGGGAATCTAAACAACTTACTTCTATAACCTGTTTGACCTTCAATAATATTATTCATTGCATCAAAGTCAGCTCTATAAGCTTCATAACTAGAATATATATCCCACTTATGAGTTAATGTGTGAACTGCAACTGC
>CAMJMP010000061.1 GCA_946407055.1 uncultured Mycoplasmatota bacterium
CTTTAACAGTTCTTTCCTTAGTAGCACTCTTATATAAGAACTTAGATTTATAAGTTACTTTATATGTTCCTAACTTATTAGTATCTACATTATCTTCACTTTTAACTTCACCAACACTAATAAATAATATCTTAGCTCTAGCTCCCTGATCCTTGTATTCTTCACCAAGATGAATTATAATTTCCTCATCCCCATTAAGTGAAATATTTAACTTACTAAAATGAAATAAACCAAAACATATTAATAAGATTATGAATAAAAATATTACTATAAGAATAATCTTCTTTTTCATACAACCCATCTCAATTCTAAAATAATTATATTTTATTA
Source organism: uncultured Mycoplasmatota bacterium (assembly GCA_946407055.1). Lineage (GTDB taxonomy): Bacteria > Bacillota_I > Bacilli_A > RF39 > UBA660 > Coprovivens. Next base: position 331 of record CAMJMP010000061.1, read on the forward strand.
AATATAAAAAGTAAATGTATAAAAAATCAAAAAACAATGCTAAAATAATGTTGTTCCAGCCGATTTAGCACAGTTGGTAGTGCAACGCCCTCGTAACGCGTAGGTCACTGGTTCAAATCCGGTAATCGGCACCATTAAAACAAAAAGAACTGCATAGTTCTTTTTTATTTTGATTTGCAAAATAACAGGAATAATATATAATAACAAACCAAGGAGGAATATGTTATGTACATATTATTAGCACTATTAGGTGAAACAATCACTATAGCAGGTTCTACAGCCATTGTCTTAAATGGAGGAAAAAACCTATTAATTGATTTAGCAAATAAAGGTTATAAAGTAGATCAAAAAGCTATGGAAGAGTATAAGAAAAATCATCAAGAAGAACCACCAAGTAAAGGAAAGAAAGCCCTAGCTCGTATAGCATTCTTCACTCCAGGAGTAAATATGTTGGTTTCAGGAATTAACATGCACAAAACAAGAAAAGAAATGATGAATGATCCTGAATTTCAAAAAATAATTGTTCCAATGACAGATGAAGAAAAAGAGACTTACTCAAGAATAAAGAAAGGTACAGAAAAAATTCTATATTTAATGGCAATATCTTCAAAGGACAATGAAGATGAAGAAATCCTTGCCGTAGCAGGTAATAGAATACTTGTTGCTGATTCTGGCTTATTGTCATTAAGTAGAAAAGACAGAATTACTTCTTATTCATATACTTTAGATGAAGTTAAACAACTTAATGAAGCAACTGGTTATTCTTATAGAATAGGTACAGCAAATGATATTAATCTAGCTATTATTGGTATACCTAATCCAGATTATGTAGTAAAAAGAGTAGCTTTTGATGATGAAGAAAAACAAGAGTACACTACTATTCCAGAAGAAGCTGCTAACGAAAGAAGATTCTTTGTTTATACAGATAGTTCTTCAACTAAAGAAGATGTAATAAAACTTGCTGATGAATTAAGAGAAAAGCGTTACGCACATGTACCAATGCTTCAAACTGAACAAACAGCAACTAAAACTGTTGAAGCATCACCAAAATTAGTATTAAAAAATGATGAACAAAAAAACTAACATAATGTTAGTTTTTTTTATTAATCAATTTATGAACCAATCTCATAATTCCTTTTTCTTCTTTAACTTCCTCTAATATTTTCTTCTTTTTAACAAACTCTATTACGTAATAGATACTATCGCCAGATCTATAACTAGTAGTTTCAAAATCTTCTTCTTTATAAATACTACGTCTAAAAGCCATTATTATTGACATACCTTTATTAATAAAGTCTTCAGGTATTTCTTCATTCTCTCCTAAAGGTTGACCATCTTTTCTATAAACTAATACTTTATCTGCATCTATAGCTGGTTTCAATTCATAAGGAAAACTTCTATCTCTAGAAAAAGCAAATGAATCACTATCTGGTGCTAAAGGTATATTAATATTTAATTTGCCTTTCTTATAGTCTATTAAAGTATCAAGATATCTTCTCATATAATTTATTAAATATATTCTAGTAATCTCTTGTTTTTTGTTCTTTCTTTCTTCCATTGATAATTTAACAACAGCATTATAAAGCTCATCAGCTTCAGCTTGTAATCTATCTTTTTCTTCTTGTATTTGTTTAATAGAAGCATATTTAAATTTCTTAAAATCAATAATCCAATCAGTTCTTTCAAAGAAGGCAACTTCTTCTGGTTTGTTAAACTCTAAGAAGTTCATCCCATGATTTCTATCTACAGATGAAGCCTCATTATTAATTGCAGCATCATATACGTACAAAGGAACTCCTTCATCAAATTCTTGGAAGGTAAAAATATCATTTATTTGTACATATGCTTTCTTAACTCCATTTTCAGTATTAATTATTTTCATAATAAAACTCTCCTACCAAATAGTTATTCTATCATATTTAAAAAACTAATCAATAAGATTTGCTATTTATCCTATTTATGATATAATTAATTTGTACTTAAAAAGTACTATTTATGCCGAGATAGTTATAACGTTAAAACATACACTTTGTTTGTGTAAGATGACTTGTTTAACTCAGTCTCTCGGCACCATTGATTATTAAAGACCAAAAAGGTCTTTTTTTTATTAAAAAAATACTGTTTTTTGTTCCCTTTCAATGCTACATTTGGTATAATTTATATAGGATAAAGGAGCAATTATTATGGAAGAGAATGTTAAAGTTCAATCTAAACAACAATGTTATATAGTTTCTCTTGATAATGGTATCCGTTCAGAGGAACCAGTTACTATTAAAGTATTCAATAATTTTAGTGACGGTACTCAATTGGTTGAATTAAACAACCTAGTTTTTGGTGTTTATAAATCTTATAGTTTAAATCCTAAAACTATTTATATAGATGACTACGATATTATTAAATCAGACATAGCAGAACTACTAGATATTGATCATGAAGTAACAAGAAGAATTGTTACTGAAGACCGTAACATCGGTGTTTTTACAGAATTAAATTATAGTCAAAACATCGAAACTAGAATATCTGGTACTAACATGATAACTAGTTTAGTAGATGCTATCAATAAAGGTTTAGTTACTGGTGATGAAGCAATGATCGCTAGCGATACACTTCGTTTACCATCTTCATCTAAAGAAGAGCCTATTAAGAATAAAAACCATATTAAAGATATTATCAATATTGGTTTAACATCCATGATTAAAAAGATTTCTTTATCTAAAGGTTTAGATATAAGTGAAAAGATTAAGAAAGCTATTAGAAAAGGTTATATCAGAATGATCTTATTTGATATCTTAATTGGTCGTAAATATAGAGGATTAGATTATTCAATTATTACTGATATTGATGCTAACAACAATCCTAAATGGGAACGTGTAAGATTCGGACCTATCTCAGTGTCTAATTCAATTGATAAAGATGCTATAGTAGGTGATGATGGTTATTTCTTAAATAATCATTACTTAGATAGAGAAGTATTATTACAAGTATTATTTGAATCATTCTATGATGAAATAAAGAAAATGACAGTAGCTCTTAATGATGCTATTAGATTATATGACGATGCAATAGTAAGAATTATTTATAACAATACAGATGTAGATAAAGGTAAAGAATTAGAAAAACTAATTATGAATTCTTTAACAAATATAGCTGATCAACAAAAAGAAAAAGAAGCACAAATGAATGCTGAATTTAAGATTAATAAAGTAGAAAGAACAATGGCTACTCAATCTATAAATGTTAAAGTAACAGCTAAATTAGATTTAATTCAAAAGAAATATCCTTTAAATCCAAAAGAACATCCAGAATTGTTAAAGAAAGCACCTAAAGAAGAGGATGAACAAGTAAAACTAATAGTTGAAAAAGAAAAAGCAGCTAATGCTGGTTTTACTAACATGATAATTATTATTCCACTAGTAGCACTTATCTGTGGTATTGGTCTAGGAATAGCATATGTCTTACTAACAATGGGAAGTTTCTAAACTTCCTTTTTTATTGCTTAAAAAACTAATTCTTTGTATAATTAAATGTATAAAAGGAAGTGATATTTATGGCTAAAAGAGTAACTAAAAAAAGACTAAGTAGAAAGAACTTCTTCTTAACTTTTCTTATTATCTGTTTAATTGCTTTAAATATTTATACTTTCTATAAATATCAAAATAAAAAAGGTGACGAATGTACACCATGCCTTACTGACACTAAACTTGACGCTGAATATAATGCTGATAAAAAATATTATAAAGAAATTAAATTCTCTGAATTTAAAAAACTATATAATGGTAAATCTATTGCAACTATTGCTGTAACAGATAATTCTTCTCAAACACATGATATGTTTGTTGAATATATTAATAAAAAAGCTTATTACGAAAGAACTAATATTAATTTAATAGAACTAAGTAAACTATCTAAAAAGAATGAAGTAGCATTCTTTAACTTGAATGAACGTTTTTCTAAATTAGAATCTGATTATATTATTTTAGTTAGAGATGGTATAATTGTTTCAGTTATAGAATTTTCAAGGAATGATCTAAACTCTCTAGTAGAGCTTTATAAATAAAGGAGAATAAATATGGGAAAAGTATATGAACAAGTTCGTATGTTTAAAGCAAAATATCCACATACAATCACATGGTTTAGACTTCGTAAACACGCTGCAGTAGTAGAAAAACATCTAAATCCAGACGAAGAACCAATCTACACATTTGCAGGTCAAAAAGATGGTAATCCATTAAGTATTTTTAATACCTGTGTAGTATGTTTAACTAATAAAAGAATTATAATTGGTCAAGATAGTATTGTTGTTGATTATACTTTAAACTCAATCACACCAGAATTATTTAATGATATGCAAGTTTATTCAGGAATCCTTTTTGGTAAAGTAACTATCGATACCATAAAAGAAACAATAGAAATATCAAATTTAGATAAAAGAGCTCTAGCAGAAATTGAATCTTCAGTAACAAGTTTCATGCTTGCAGAGAAAAAGAAATACGCTCATTATAGATAAATAGAGGAGTATTATGAAAAAAAGAAAGTATAGATTAAAAAAAGGTGCAATTGTCTTCTTTGCTGTACTTGGAATATTAATACTATTAGGAATAATAGTATTACTTTTTAATGTCTTTAAGACTAAATCATATACTTTAAACTATGACTTAAAAGATTATAGTATTAGTGAAAACTATGATAAGGATAAAGAATTATACTACTATGAAATAGAGTATAAAGGAGATAAATATAACTTTATCTACGAACATAAATATTTAAAAGAAAGACAACTGATCAATAACATAAAAAATTACGAAGATGAAGACTATGTATGTCTTACTATATTAAGTGACTATATAGAATCATATCCATTATGTAGTAAGAATAAAGAAGTAATTGATTATCATCTAGTATCAGACACTATCTTAGAAGAATTAAAACCAAAAGCATTTAATAAAAACATTGATTCTGCTTACAAGAATTATCAAATAACTAATATCAATGAACCAATGTTAATCTGGAACTATCGTGGTTTTGATGTTATCTCTAAAGATAAACTATCTACTATTAAGTTATTTAATAAAGATATCTATAACGTTAAACTAGCTACTGTAATTAATAACTATTTATTCATACCTGATTATGAACAAAGTCATAACTTTAATAAAGCATATGTAATAGATTTAAAAACTATGACTAAAAAAGAATGGGAACTAGATTACGAAATATCATTTAATAGTTACATACTTGGAACTCATGATGATTCTATCTTTCTAGTAGATCAAAAGAACAAAAAAGAATATGAATTAGTTCCATATAAAAGAAAAATGCGTATAGTAGGTACTAATAATAAAAAAGGTATCACTTATATCAATGGTAAAGAAACTAAAATATCAATGACTAAATTGATTAATAAAGAACAATCATTTAATGCTGATGATGCCAATTATAAATACGTTATTAAAGAGAATAAATTATATCTAAAATATGTTGATAGTAATATTAAAACAAGAGTAACTGATAAAGATGTTGATAAAATAGTATTTATCAACAACGACACAGTTTATTACCTAGTAAAAGATACCTTATATTTCTATAATTTAGAATATGGAGAAAAAGAATTAGTA
>CAMJMP010000062.1 GCA_946407055.1 uncultured Mycoplasmatota bacterium
TTTGAAAACTTTTGGGATTTACATTCATCAAGTTCAAATTTATCCCAATAATCTTTTTTATATATCTGTTTAACTTCGTGAGTAAGCCAATTATTATTTTTTAATATAGCTGTAATTTGTTTATTAGATTTTCCTTTTTTATCAACTTTGTCTATATAAGACCAAATATTTGAAGTAGGATGTGCTCTACGACTTATACCCATATAGGTTTCACCACCTTTATCATCTGGGTCGTTCACATAACCTCCTTCAGCACTAATTGTGCGTCTGAAAGCTATGTCAAAGTTAGCCATAATTTATTTTTTAAATCGGGTTTTAATTTCTTCTAAAATATTTCCTTCAACAATTTCCCAATCATTAGCAAATAAATCTTCAGCAGTCGGCATATATTGTTCAGCTTCTCCTGTATTAAGATTTATTTTAAGCATTTGATTGTGATAACTAATTCTTTTACAAGTAGCAAGAATAATATCTTTTGCAGCATAACTAAGAGATGTCATTTTAGGTATAACATCTTCATTTATAATTGCTGGGATTTGGCAGAAAATTACATATTTAATATTAGTTTTTCTACAAATAATCTTTCTATTTTTTGTACACTCTTCAAATGCGTTACCAAAAGTCATACCCATAATAAATGTTTTTATTGTTTAATCTTCTAAAACTCTACGAACCCAACCAAGAAAAAACTTAGATTGAGAACTATTATTTCTAACTATTTTATCATAAGCTTTAATTCTTTCTATTTTATATTTATAAACAAGTGCTTCTTCTTTATAAACATTAACACTATCTTTCAAAGAATTATTTTCTTGTTTAATAAAATATAAATTGTTTTCTAAATCAGTTTTATCAATGTTAAGACGAATAATAGAATCACGAAGCTCTTCCATATCCCCCGTAAGGGAAATGATGCTGTCTCTTGCTTCATAATAGAGAATATCATAACCAATAGGAGCAATATTCTCTTTACGGGGGTTAGCATATTTACAAGAACTTAATAGACAAAATGCTAATAATATAATACTAATCTTCTTCATTAAATAAACTTTTAACAGGAGCTCCAGCTTGAACTTCAAGATAACGGTCTTTAAGAATTGCACAAATTTCATCACGAAGATATTTCATTTTGTGAAAAGTAGTCTTAGGTTCAGGATTTTGTTTAACATGATAAAGACCATCAGGAAATCTACGAGGCATACCATATTGATTTAAAACAAAATCTCTATCTATATGACAAAGCCATAATCCAGCACAAGGTATATTTAAAATATATTCTACAAAGAAAGCATATTGAGAAAGTTGAAGATTATAAATATTTCCATTACAATTTTCTAAATGAGAAACAGGTGGTTTAAGAAATTCATTCTTATGTACAAAAGTCTTTGTTTCTTGGTAAGGTTTTACAGACTTATCTTTTTTATAATAACCTGCTTGAAATTTAAGACCTCCACGATTAGTTTTCCAATCGCCTATAACAAATTGGTCTTCTCTTAAACAAAGAACATCAATACAACCAGAAACAAGAAAGTCTATAAGAAACGCACCTATTTCAGAATATATTTTATAATCTCTTTCTAAGTAATATCTAAAAACTTTATAAATATCAGGATACTTATTTTCAGTAGCTTCAATAAAATCTTGTAAATCTAACGGCTTTACATATTCATTTATATTAGGAATATCAGCAACAGTTATCATTTCACCTCGAGAATTGGTCATATAGCGAACAGCATCGGTAAACATTGAAGAACCTTTTATTCCATCTTCAAGACCATTATGATAACGAGTTCCTTGCTCACAAGCTTCTTTGGTTATTGTAGACCATTGTTTTTCAAGTTCTTTTTCAGATATATGAAGTTCTTTTGCCTTATATTTAAGCCAATATGTTTTATCAAATTCTTGAGCATATCTATGAAGCATAGTTGTAGTAGACAAATATTTATTACCAATACTGTCTGTATAACTATGATTTTCTTCCTTAAATGTAAGGCGAATATCATTATATCTTGTATCTCGAACTTGCATATTTAAGTTTATAAATCGTCATCTTCATCGGCATCCATGGAAGAAAGTATTTGAATACCACCACGAGCCATTTTGATTTCTTCTTCATTGCGAAGATTATCATAAGCTGTATTAAGAGCTTTAATCATATCAGGAACAGCTTTAACCTGAGTAGATAATTGATTGTGTAGTCCCATTATAACTGGAATATCAGCTTCAGCAAGGACTCCACGAAGTTTATTGTTTAAGTATTCAATAGCTTTACCAGCAACAAGACTTGAAACATGAAAAGCTTTTTGAAGGTTTTCAATAGCAACACCAGCTTCAGTTATACATTGCTTATAATATTTCTTTATAAGTTTCTTAACCAATTCATCTGGTTGATAAGTTTTATCCAAATTGAAGTTATCTATTGCTTCAAGTAAAGATTCTTCATCACTAAGACCTCTTTGACGACAAGGGCTTTTAGGGTCACCAAGATAATAAATAACACCACATTCAGCAATATATTTCCGTTTATCAGGAGTGTTATCACGCATATAAAGCTCCCTAACATCTTTATCAAGTAATTGAGAAGGATTGGGAGCTTTAGGCATACCGGTAACATCAATAGTTATCAGTCTATTTATATCAAGTTTCATTTGGTTCAAATGTAAATTTATATTTGCTATATTTATTAGGTGTTGTAGGAACAACACTCATTATACTCATACAATATATGTACATATCAGCATAAGGTTTTCCAGCAGTAGCACAAAGTCTATCATATTTATCTCTATGTAATGCTCTATTTACTTTGAATATTACACGGAGTCTATCATCTCGTCTTGCTTTATTTGCAGAATTTATATAAAGACTCTTTGTATATTCTTTATATTTTTCTTTTGTTACAGTTTTTCGTATATCAGTTAATCTTAAACTATTTCTAACCTTTTTAAATTCTGCTCTAATAGTATTTCTTCTAATATTTCCTATATATGGAATTTTAGCTACTTTATTATTTTTAATAGCTTTAGCTATTTCTTCATCATAATTATCTACAATTTCTTTTAAAATGGTAGAGCTGTCAGCATCATAGCCAACAAGCTCTACCACATCCAACAACTTTAGAATCTTTGTAGAATCATTCATCATCAACTATGACAAAAGGGTCGTCTTTATCTTCATTCTTTATAAGAGCTTTAATATCGTTAAAACTAACAATCTTAAACTCTAATAAATAAATGAATTTAGTATCAGCAAAGGCTGTTCTGTTAATTACAGATTTGGAAAGCGCATCATCAGAATTTATATAGTCTTTTACATTATTAACTGAAATCTTAGTTATCCCGTTAATATGAAGTCCCATTTCTAATGCACTTGCAGAAATAGAAACTCTATCTCCTAAAGCACCATTTAATTCTCCATTATATTTTGCAAGAATAGGAACAACACTTGCTTGAACTCCTTGTTTGGCAGACTTGCTACCCATAATAAGTTCAAACGGGTCAACCTTATATCTAAGAGCTACAATAGCATAATTCTTAGTCAGATTAATATTCTTTAACAATTTTTGTAAAATTTCAGGAGTAATTTCATTAGGATTTGTAGGAATATCTAAGCTGTAATCAGCTTTGGAAGATTTTAAATGATACATAACTTAATTATTTAATTTAAATGCAATAACCTCTACATTTTTATAGTTATTTAAATCAAACTTTTCACTTACACAATAATAACCATCGGCATCTTTGGTCATAATACCTAAAACTGATAAGTGTCTAAAGTTTGCATAATAAGCTCTAACATTACCACTATAAATCTCTTTACATTTATCGCAAAGACCTGTACGACTAAGGAACACTTTATTATAATCTAATAATGTTCTATAAGCCCTTCTATCACCTGGACATAAATCCATAAAGTAACAGAATAATTCAAATATATCTTTGCTCTTTTCTGTATTACCATTAAGACCTACTTTAATGCTTAATAGCTTATCATCTTCAGCAATATAGTAGTTATCTTTTTCTACATAATGCTTTTTCTTACTACTTCTATCTATAACAAATTTCATATCATTAGTAATTATGAATTTCAGTAACAAAAATATACATTTATTTTGGATTATCCAAAAATAATTCTTATTTTTGACATAGCAAATGCTCTTTGTGCTATTCCTTATGCTGGTGCTTATAATGATAACTCTTGTGCAATACCTTAGCAGTAACACACGCACGCATACACACGCACGCACACGCATACCTTATAATCGCGTGTACACGCACACGCACGCACGCCCGCACGCATACACACGAACTTTATTTAACTTATAAAGAATAATAATAATAAACTAAAGGCAAACCTCGCAAACTCGGTTTACCTATAATTCATTATTATTATAAATCAAATAAATATAAAGCAATAAAAATTGCTTATATTAATATTGATAATTATATTATTAATATTATTGGAGATTACTTTATTAGTAACGCTCGCTACGCTCGCTGTAAGATTACTTGCACACCGCCCGTAGAGGAAATGCCCCCCCAACATTGAGCTATTGCTTCTATTTATTTAATAGATTATATAATTAATTAATAAATAAATATTATGTATATTAATAAACATAACAAAGTTGTATTTAACTTTACTCATACTAAGTATGATGTTAGGTTTAGAAAAAAGGTTAATGATGAAGCTTTTCATCGTCTTGTAATTAGTCCTTTTGAAATAAAAGACAATTATGATTCCTTTCCAACTTATCAATCTCCTTACGGGGAATGTAATTTGGATAATTGTGTTATTAATACTCGTGAACTTGTTAAATGTGATTTAACACAGATTGAGTTTAAGTTTTTTCTTAGTATGCTTACTAACCTTGAAGAAAATACTAATAGGTTTGAATGTACTTTAAATAATATTTCAGCTGCAATAGGTTGTGGTGCTAAGCCTTATACCTTTGTTACAAACCTTGTTGCTAAAGGTCTTATAGAAAGAACTGATTGCAAACATATTTATATTGTTAATCACAATATTGCATTTAAAGGCGACCTTAATAAATTCAGAGAAGATTATCTCAGAGTTTTTGGAACAGAGAAACCTTTATATAATGAACATAAACAAGTTGTTATAAAATTTAATTAATTTAAAACATTTAAACATTATGAAAACATTTTTAATTGTTCTTACAATTCTTATATTATTAGGAATTGTAATCTTTTTGTTAATCCACAAACCTGAAAAGGTTGTTGATGACAATTCTATTGTTATTCCTAATTCAGATTCTGTTACAGAACCTGGTTCTGATTCTGATATAGATGAAGATGTAGAAGTTCATATTCCAGAGCATTGTAAAATTGATAAATGTAATGAAGTTTTGCCTAATAAATATTTTTTCAATGTTCATAAATATACAAGCAAGAAAGGTAGAGAAATGTTCTGTGTTGTTTGTAGTGCTGTGATAAATAACAATAATCATAGAATAATTGTTAAGAATAGTTATTATCCATATATTAAAAGTTATACAACAGCTATAGCTGATAGAATCAGACTTATGTTTGAAAATGATAAAATGAGTGTTGAAGATTTTATAAAACTTGGTTCTACTAATTTTGTTGGTGTTGGTGAGATTGTTGAATCTCTTTAAATAACAATATTATGCCATATATTTTACCTATTGTTACACTTATTCTTGGTTATATTTTTGGAAGATATATTAAATTAAATATATCTAAAAAAGAACAAGTAAATCATCCAGCTCATTACCAAAAGAATGGTAAAGAATGTATTGAAGTAATGGAAGAACAGTTTGGACCAAAAGCTGTTTATTGGTTTTGTTTTCTTAATAGTTTCAAATATAAATGGAGAGCTGGATTTAAAGATGGTAATAGTAAAGAACAAGATTTGGCTAAAGCTAAATGGTATACTGATTATTATATGAAGCTTTAT
>CAMJMP010000063.1 GCA_946407055.1 uncultured Mycoplasmatota bacterium
TTGCTGATTGCCGACGGCTTGCCGTCCATGTCAAGCGTCTTGTAGGTGAAATATTAAAGTAACATCATATTTATCATAATCTAATCTATTTAATAAATTACATAAAGCTGTTTCAATACCACCCAAACCCATACTATAAGCAGTAAATAATAACTTCTTTTTCATCTTATCACCTAAAATCTACTTGATTTAATATATCCAGGAATAACTAATAATGTTACTAGTAACTTATTAACTCCTTTAACTCCTTTAATACATTCTCTCATCTTTTTATGAGTCAAATAACTAAACAAAATATAATGCTTAATAAAATATAATTTCTTATGTTTAGTAGTATTATCTTTATTACTATAACTTAAACATTCTTTAAAAAATTCATAATAACCATATGGATACTGTTTAAACATCTTTTCTATATTCTTTGAATATCCATCTTCCATATATTCACTAATTATTATTTCTTTATCTTTAAATAATAAACCATCATATTCTTGATCCCATTTGTAATAAAGTCTTGCTTCAGTTACGAACTTTTCATCATACTCTAGTGGATATTTATCTTTCTTCCTTACACTAGCTTTAAAAGTTAAAGCCATATCAAAATCATATTCATATTTATTGTGAATATCAAATAGTTTAACTATTTTATTATTTAATCCTTCTACTGTATTATCTTTACCAATTAATTTTCTTTTATAAGCAATACCATAAACATTCTTCTTACCTAACTTTTCATAGTCATCACTTATCATACCTAATACATCAGGCATTAAATAATCATCACTATCTATTTCAATAACAATATCCCCAGTTACATATTCTAAACCATTATTAATAGCTCTCATCTTACCTTGATTCTCTTGATAGTGATACTCTATTTTAAATTCTTCTTTTTTAATCCATTTATCAACTATCTTTTTTGTATCATCTAAACTACCATCATCCATAATGATCCATTCAATATCTTTAAATGTCTTATAGTTTTCTACAATACTTTCATATAACTTAGGTAATAAATTACATCTATTATATGTTGCTGTTAATATTGTTATTTTCATGACTATTCACCTTCTAATAAATTAATAATCTCTTTTAATACTTTCTTATTATCAAACTTTTTCTTTTTATTAACTTCTGGTTTCTTCTTTAGAATAGTTTTAATACCATTATAGATACCGTCTTCACTATTCTCTACTATCATACTATTATCTTCATAATCTATTAATGTTTCTCTAGCTGCACTATCCGTAATCATTATATATTTATTTAATGCTTTACCTTCTAATAGTACCATTGGGTAACCTTCATAGAATGAAGTTAACATAAAATAATCTCCCTTTTTAATATATGGATAAGGATTTTGTCTCTTACCCAATACAACAAAAGTATCTTCTAACTTTTTCTCTTTTACTTTAGCTTTTAATTCATCCATTTCTGGTCCATCACCAACAATATACATTCTATGTAATTGTTTATCTTTAATTAACTTTTCATGTACATCTAGAAGTCTAAATAAAGCCTTTTGAGGAACGATTCTAGATACTTGAACAAATGATACTAAATCATCTTTAATATCTTTAACTTCTTCTTTATTTGCTTTTTCTAATACTAAATCAGTATTCAAGAAGTTGTAGATAACTCTCATGTTATTGTGAGCATCTGGATATTGTTTCTTAAACTTATCTAAATTATCTTGAGAAACAAATACTAAGTCTTCATAATTCTTATAAACCTTACCACTTAATATTTTCTTTCTCTCAGCTTTCTTACCTTTACCAAATACATCTCCAATATCATTATGTACCCAAGCAATCTTTCTAGCTTTACTTGGTGTCGATAAGATCCATGCAATAGGTCCTTCTAAGAAAGCAACTTCTATGTCATAATCTTCTTTTACAAATCTCTTATATAATCTTCTTCTAGCAAATTTATTTACTAGTTTTAAAGATAACATCTTCTTTTCAAAGAAACTAAATTCTTCATATGGTTTATCATACATACTAATTAACTTAACTTTTTTATTAAGTTCACTTTCAAACTCTCCATGACCATACATAGTTAAAATAGTAATATCATACTTATCACAAATATTATTAACTATATCAACTAAAACTCTTTCTGCTCCACCAAGTTTTAAATTAGTAATACCAAATAAAATCTTCTTCATGTTAATCACCCTGTTTTCTTAAACCACATAACATACAAATCATAACTAATACACAAGTACTGCTATATATTACATATCCAGCTATAAAACTTAAACCGAATCCCAATAATAAACCAAAAATACTCATATAATAATTTATATCTTTATATTTCTTATTTTTATATTTAATACCTTTAACAAACCAATATAATAAAGGCCCTAAATATAGCAAAACACCTAATAAACCAAAGTTTAATAATAGATATGGTATTTCCATTTCTAATATCATTTCACCATATAAATTTACATGTCCATTACCAAATAATATATATATTGGATTATGTTGTTCTTTAACTAAATATAAATTATATATTAATTGTTGTTTACGATAATCATTACTCTTTATCTTTAACTCATTAGCTTTCTTATATAAATCTATATAAGCTGCTTTTTGTTCTTTATTCAATTGTTCATCTGTAATAAGTCCATCATTTATCTGACTAACAATTGTTATTGTATTACCAGTAACATGTGCTACTTCACCAGTATTAACATCAACAATATCATCTTCCATTGCTTTAATCTCTTTACGTCTTTCTAATGTCTTAGATCCAACCTTCAATAATGTAGCACCTACAACTATTAAAACCAATAAAATTAAAGCAATCTTTTTCTTATCAAATTTAATTTTATCTTTCAAAGCTAATATTACTTCTAAAAGAATATAAACAATAAATATTAAAACAAATCCAAATAAACCTGTTCTAGTTCCTACTAAGAACACTAAGAATAATGCTAATAAAACAAATACTAAAACATTCTTTATATTCTTTTCTTTAAAGATATCGTTAACAAATAAACTAAATAATAACAATAATACTGTACATAAACTATTTCCAGAAATAAACCAACTTCTATATCCTGTTCCTTCTACATATGTAGGTAAACTAGTTTTAGTTAAAATACTTACATATATCAAACCTAAATAACAACATAACATTATAAATAATGATTGCTTTAAGTAAGGTATTTTCTTTCTTTTAGCTAAATACATGATAATAAACATTACATATATCATATATGTATAGTTAAATACATATAATGCTTCTTGCATAAATGATCCATAAGCCATACTTGTGTATAACTTTCTAAATATCAACAAGTGTACTACTCCATAAATTACATAACATATACCACTTATTATTAATGGCCATCTAACCTTCTTATCTTTAATAATAATATATAATGCTAATATAACTGGGATTATAGGTCTTATTACCATTAATGGTGAAAAAGAAGCATTAGGGAACCACTCCCTATACATACAACTTAAAGCATCCAAAAAAGGACTTATAACAATATATATGTAAAGTAAATATTCTATTTTGAATTCCTTTTTTTTCATTAGTTCACCTACTTAAAAATGTTTAATATAATACTTAGGCATTAGTTTATAAACTAACTTCTTAATCTTTCTTCCGAAAGTATTGCTTAAGAGGTATTGAGAAAGATTTCTCTTTTTTAATTCCAAGAAATATTCATCAAATAAATCTCCATCTAAAGAAGAACATTTGGTAATTAATCCATTTGCCATATAACTTTTAAATATAGCTTCTTCTTCCTTAGAAACCTTTTTATCTTCATTAATACGCACTATATTTTCATCAAATAATTGTAATGCATCAAAAGCTTTCTTTTTAAGCTTTTCAAGCTCTTTATCATTCATAATGCTTTTTTCTCTAACATAATAATTGTATAAAACTTTATTAGTACAAGAAACCTTACTAGCTTTTAAAATAACATATGGTGTTAAACCATAATCTTCATGTACTAAACCATCAGTAAATTTAAAGTTATTTTTTAACCAATAATCTCTTTTAAATGCATATGACCATAAAGCAACAAATAAATCATTTTTCATTAATGATTTAAAAGCTTCTAAGCCACCAAGATTACTAAATTCTTCTTGTTCAATTACATTTTTAGAATCTTGATCTATAGTAGCAGCGTTAAATCTAACAATATCTGGTTTATCAGTTTCAATTATTTCATCAATTGTTTCTAATAAATTTTCACAAACATCATCATCACTATCAACAAATACAATATATTCACCAGAAGCTTTATTAATACCATAATTCCTTGTTGTAGCAATTCCTTCGTTTTTCTTTTTGAATCCTTTAAATCTATTATCTTTCTTAACAAATTCATCTATAATATCTTGTGAATTATCTTTTGTACCATCATTAACTACTATTACTTCAAAATCTTCATAGCTTTGATTTAGAATACTTTCTAAACAATTTTTTAAATATTTTTCAACGTTATAAACAGGTACTATAATACTAAATTTAGACATATTACCACCTAACATAATTCTACCATAGAACACCTATATTCTAAAGAAAAAACAAAGTTATAACGCCATAAAAAAAAGATAAATTATTTTTTATCTTTTTTCTTATGTTCAAATAATATATCTGTTTTCATTACCAAGAACAGCAACAATACCATGAGTGCTAAATAAAGACCCATTGCTAGTTTCTTATCTCCTAAAACAAAGAAAACAGAAACACTAGCAAACAGAATATTAATAGCATAAATAATTAATACTGTAGCAGTAACACTAAACTTCATCTTTAATAATTGATGATGGAAGTGTTCCTTATCAGGGGCCATAATTCCTTCACCCTTTAATAATCTTCTTAATATTGCTAAAGCCGTATCAAAGATTGGTATAGCTAGTATTACTATTGGAATAATTAAAGTAGTTAATGTGGCTCCCTTATAACCTAATAAAGAAATAACACTTATTATAAATCCTAAGAAATAACTACCAGTATCTCCTAAGAATATCTTCGCAGGATGGAAATTATGTAATAAGAAACCTAATGTAGCTCCTAACATAATTAAAGATAATACTGTTTCTAATCCTTGCATTCTAAATAGAATATAAGAAATAATTGTTATAGTAGCAAAATAAATTGCACTAACACCAGATGCTAAACCATCTAATCCATCAATTAAATTGATAGCATTTGTAATACCAACTATAAAGAATATTGTAATTATATAATCTAATGGACTTGGAAATTTCAAATATAATCCCAAGAATGTAATATCTTTTAAAACTATATCTCCATAGAATACAACTACACAAGCTGCTACTATTTGCAATATAAACTTAGCTTTACTCCATACTGGTTTAATATCATCAAAGATACCAGTTAATACAATAATGAATCCACCTATTAAAATAGATAACATTTGTATTGAAGTACGTGCAAACAACATATAACCGAGTAAGAATGATCCAAATATTGCCAAACCACCCATTCTAGGAATTGGTTTCTTATGCACCTTTCTTGCATTTGGCATATCAATAGCATTTACATGAATAGCACACTTCTTTGCAAAAGGTACTAGCAATGCACTAGCTAAAAATGATATGAACACTACTAAAAATATATTATGTCCATTAACTATATAATTCATATATCTAACCTCACAATTATATTATACCTTAAACCTTGACTATTTAAAAGATTAATTGTATACAAAAAAAATATGAGTTCACGCACTCATATTAATATAAATTAAGTTCTTTCGCATCTTCAATTTCTTGCTTGCGAATTTTTAAATACTCTTTATAATCATCATTCCACTTAGAATATGATGAATCCTCTCTATGATCAGGAAGTTGATAGTTATCTACTAACCACTGACCAATATAAATTGATGTTTTTGTAGCCCCAAACATAT
>CAMJMP010000064.1 GCA_946407055.1 uncultured Mycoplasmatota bacterium
ATAAGAGTTAATAATACTTTTGTTGATGTATCAATGGATTGTAAGAAAGAATTAAATTCTTCTTGGGTTGATTTTATGAATTTCTTAATGTCCAAGAATCGTAATTTGTTAAACAAATTATCTGATACTTCTATATTGGCTGCCTCTCCAACTTATGCTTTAATTCAAAGTAAGATAGATTCAACTAATGACTTGATTAATTCAAGTATTAAAGATTTAGAGAAGTATTATCAAGAATATTCTGGAAAGTTATTGAAATTTGCTGCTTTGAATGCTGATATATGGAATAAAGAGAAAGAAAAATATAGATTAAATCGTCAGAAAAATATAAAATATAATTATATAGATGAAGGTATATCTGATGACTCTTCTGTAGAGAAAGAAAAAAAGGTTGAAGTTGATGATATTGAAGCTTTAGCTAATGATATATTTGATTCTTATGAAGTTGAATAATTAAAGAAAAGAGGAATAATTTATGAATATGCAAGCTATTATGCAACAAGCGCAAAAAATGCAAAAAGATTTACAAAAGAAGAAAGATGAGCTAAATAAGAAGGAATTTAGTGGTACTTCTGAATTAGTAGACGTAGTTTTTACTGGAGATAAGAAAATAAAATCTGTAAACATTAAGATTGAAGGTACTTTAGATGAAGATGATAAAGAAGTTCTTCAAGATATGATGGTTATAGCTATTAATGATGCTATGGGTAAGATTGATAAAGAGACTGAAGCAATGTTAGGCGCTTATAGTAGTTTAGGTGGTTTATTCTAATATGGCTTATCCTAGGGTATTATCTGATTTAATTAATAGTTTTAAAAGGTTACCAGGTATAGGTGAAAAGAGTGCAGAAAGATTAGCTTTATCAATATTAGATTTTAGTGAGGATGAAGTTAATAATTTCGCTAATTCTTTGGTTGATTCTAGAAAAAATTTACATAAATGTGAAGTATGTGGTCATATAACAGATAAAGATAAGTGTGATATTTGTTTAGATGAATCTAGAGATCATAATGTAATATGTGTTTTAGAGGATTATAAGAGTGTTTTTGCTTTTGAGAAGGCTGGTAACTATAATGGCGTTTATCATGTCTTAAATGGGCTAATATCACCTATAGATGGTGTTAATCCAGAAGATATTAATTTAGCTAGTTTAGTTTCTAGAGTTAAAGAACTAGATCATCCTGAAATTATTATTGCTTTAAAGTCAACAATTGAAGGTGAAACAACTACTTTGTATTTAAAGAAAATATTTGAAGGTAAGGATGTTGAAATATCTAGATTATCTTATGGAATCCCTATGGGAACTGAAATAGATTATTTAGATGAAATAACTCTTGATAGAGCTTTAAGTGATCGTAAAAAGATTTCTTAATAAGTAATAAGAGGGTGGGATTTTGTTTAAATGTAATAATTTTAATAATATTTTAAATTGTTATCATGAGAATAAACTATCTCATGCTTTTTTGCTTGAAACAAATGATATAGAACAATGTTATAAAGATGTATTGGAATTAGTTAAAATGATTAATTGTTCTGGGAAATATTCTGAGGAATGTGAAGAGTGTAATCTTTGTCATTTAATTGATTTGGGAAATATTCCTAGCTTAATAACAATTGATCCTTTTGGAAATAATATTAAGAAGGAACAAATCTTAGATATGATGGAAAGATTTAAGTCTAAACCTATCTATTCTAAGTACAATACATATATTATTAGGCAGTGTGATTATTTTAATCAACACAGTGCAAACACATTACTTAAGTTCTTAGAAGAACCTGAAGATGATATAATTGGCTTCTTTATTACAAATAATAAGATGAATGTTATTTCTACTATTAGAAGTAGATGTCAAGAATGGTCAATGTATTATAAAGAAGATTTGGGAAATAATTATAGTGATGAAAGTATTTCCCAGTTCAATGATTATTTGAGTAATGTATGTGGTAAAAAGGATGCTTTTATCTATAATCAAACTGAATTTAAAAAGCTATATGAAGACCGTATGGACTGGGTTAGATTCTTTACCGAGATATTGTACTATTTAACTGATGTAAGTTGTGACCAAGTTACTTTGGGAAATAATGATGTATTAGGTAAGATGGAAAAAAGGAAAATAATTAGGATTATTTCAAAAATAGAAGATATTTTGAAATATTTAAAAAGTAATGGTAATATAGAGTTGATTTTAGATAAATTTGCAATTGAAATGAGGAATATATATGAGTAATATTTATGGTATTACGTTGAAATCTGAAGGTAAAATTTACTATTTTAATGGCCAAGATTTAGAAATAGATAAAGATACTAATGTAGTTGTTAATACTGAAAAAGGAATTCAATTTGGTAAGGTTATACACAAAGTAGATGAAAAAAAGATAAAAATATCTATCGATGATATGAAAACAATTGAACGTATTGCAACAGATGAAGATTATGATAACTATGTTAAAAATCTTGGAGCAGCTAGTAAAGCTTTAGATAAAGCTAAAGAATTAGTAAAAGAACTTGAGCTAGATATGAATATTCTAGATGCTAGTTATACTTTAGATAAGAAACAATTATTATTTAATTTTATTGCTGATGAAAGAGTTGATTTTAGAGAATTAGCTAAAAGGTTAGCTGGTATTTATAAAACAAGAATTGAACTACGACAAATAGGTGCTAGAGATAAAGCTAGAGCTATTAGTGGTATTGGTTGTTGTGGTAGAACTCTTTGTTGTTCTACGTTCTTAACTCATATAGATTCAGTTACAATGAATATGGCTAAAAATCAAGGTATTGCCTTAAATCCTACAAAGATAAATGGTAATTGTGGTAGATTATTATGTTGTTTATCTTATGAGGATGAAGAATATGCTAGATGTCAAAAAGGAATGCCTTCTGTTGGTCAAACAGTTAAGACTGAATTTGGTACTGGTAAAGTTATTAGTGCAGATATATTAAAGAGAAAATATAAAATAGATATTGATGGCGTTATAAAGGAGATTGAATTAGGCGATGTCAATTGTTCTAAATGATTTATATGATTATGAAGGAATGAAAATTTATCAGAATGAAGATAACTTCAAGTTTTCTTTAGATTCTATCTTACTTGCTGAGTTTGTAGATATAAAGAAAGATACTAATTTGATTGTAGACTTCTGTTCTGGTAATGCGCCGGTTCCTTTGATATTATCTACTAAGTGTAATGCTTCTTTTAAAGGATTTGAAATTCAAGAGAGCATTTATGATTTGGGAAATAAAAGTATTGAGATTAATAAGTTGGGAAATAAAATAGAATTGATCAATGATAATTTTAAAAATGTTGGGAAATATTTAGAAGATGAATCAGTTGATGTAGTTACTTGTAATCCTCCATATTTTAAATATGAAGACAATTCTATTATTAATGAAGATGATAAGTTAGCTATTGCTAGACATGAAATAACTATGAAGTTAGAAGATGTTATGATTAATGCTAAGTATGTATTAAAGAATAAAGGTGAATTATATTTAGTTCATAGATGTGATCGTCTAGAGGAAATAGTTAGTTTATTAAATAAATATAATTTCTCATTAAAGAAATTACAATTCATTTATTCAAATATGAATAAAGAAGCAATTATGGTTTTGGTTAAAGCAACTAAGAATGGAAAGACAGGAAGTTTAAAAGTAATGCCTCCGGTAGATATAACAAAATATAAATCTTATCAAGGCATGTTTGAAATGAGTGATTAGAATGAAAATGGTAGTTGGTTTAGGGAACCCTGGAAAGGACTATAAAAATACTCGACACAATGTTGGTTATCTTGTTTTAGACAAGTATCTACCTGATGTTGATTGGAAAGAAAAGTTCAATGGAATGTACTATATAAAGACAATCAACGGGGAAAAAGTTTTATTTGTAAAACCATTAACTTACATGAACTTGTCAGGTGATTGTGTTGTTAAATTTGTCAATTATTATGATATAGAAATAAAAGACATTTTAGTTATTCAGGATGATCTAGATTTAAAGGTTGGTACTTATAAATTAAAGAAGGATAGTAGTGCTGGTGGACATAATGGTATCAAATCTATTATCAATAGATTAGGTACACAGGAATTTAATAGATTGAAAATAGGTTTATCACATGATAGAAGTATAGATACTAAAGATTATGTTTTGGGAGACTTTAGTAAGAAAGAAAAAGAATTACTTGATAATCTTCAAAAAGACTTTAGTGGTATTATTGATACTTTTATTGAATCTGGGATAGATAAGACAATGAATATATATAATACAAAGAAGTAGGGGTTGTATGAACTTTTTTAGTGAATACTTTAAGTATGAAAACGGATTAACTGTTACGGGTTTAACTAAAGAGTTAAACGTTTTTTACGTGCTAGAAAAGTTCAAAAATGCTGATCAAAACATTGTGTTATTAACAAACACTTTATATGAAGCTAATGTTTATTATGAATCATTAAAGACATATACAGAAGATGTATGTTTATTTCCAATGGATGATTTCTTAACAAGTGTTGCTGTAGCTGTATCTCCTGATTTAAAGATTAAAAGATTAGAAACATTAGAAGAAATTAGAAATAATAAGAAACATATAGTAGTTACTAATTTAATGGGATTTTTAAGGTATTTACCTGATAAAAGTAATAAATCAAATTTAGAATGTATTTTAAAGAAAGATGGATCTTTTAAAAGAGACGATTTGTTAGATTTATTAGATAAATATGGTTATGTTAGAGAGAGTATAGTTACTACAACAGGTGAATTTGCTGTTAGAGGTTTTGTAATAGATTTATTTATAATTGATGAAGAACATCCTATAAGAGTAGAGTTCTTTGGTGATGATATAGAATCAATAAGATATTTTGATGAGTCTACTCAGTTATCTTTAAAAGAAGTTGATGAAATAAGAATAAAACCTTATACAGAGATAGTTAGTGATAATAATAGTTCATTAGTTGATTATCTAGATAATCCTTGCTTAATTATGATTAATAGGGATCAAATTGAGCTAGGTTATGAGAAATTGATTACTGATATAACGGAATATAAAGAAAAAGAAGAAGTAGATCCTGATAAGAAATATATGTTTGATTGGGATGAAATACTATATAAAGAAGTAGTTTATCTAAATACTATTAGTGATAGTAATTATGGTAAGAGTTTAGATTTTAAATCACAGGAAATAGAAAATTATTGTAGTGACTTTGAATTATTGGGTAAAAGTTGTGATAAATACTTAGCTGGAGGTAAGACGGTTGTTATCTCTTTAAGTAAGGAAAGTCAATTTAAAGCATTAGAACCATTCTTATCTTCTTATCATATTGTTAATAAAGATAAGTTTATCGACAGGGAGATAAATATTTGGTATCACAAAATCAACAGTGGCTTTATTTTTGATAAATATGTATTTATCGCTGAAAATGATATAGAAAAAGTTAAGAATGCTGTTATTAATTATAAGAACTCTTATAGAATAGGTAAGAAGATTAAAGACTTTGGTCAACTAGCTGTAGGAGATTATGTAGTTCATAGTATGCATGGTATAGGAATATATAATGGTGTAATTACTTTAACTAAGAATGGTTTAAAGAAAGATTATATTCAAATACAATATCAAGGTAATGATAAGGTTTATATACCAGTAGAAAAGATTAGTACTATCTTTAAATATGCTGGTAAGGAAGGTAGCGTTCCTAAACTAGATAAATTAAATAGTACTAGTTGGGCTAAAAAGAAGAGAGAACTACGTAATAAGATTAAAGATATTAGTGCAGAATTAATTAAGTTATATGCTGCTAGAAGCAGTATTAAAGGGACTCC
>CAMJMP010000065.1 GCA_946407055.1 uncultured Mycoplasmatota bacterium
CCAGAAAAATATAACGATAAATGTTTAAGTTTTGCTTATTTCCATGCTTATGCTTTATATACTGGTGATACATCTGGTAATGGTGATACTGGTATGTCATACACAAGAGCTGGACAGTTCTCAGGTTATGATAACGATGATAAACAAGCAATACTTAAGATAGTTTATAACGAATTACAAACTGGTAAACCAGTAGTAATCCAAGTTAATGGTAATAAAGCTGGTACATCAAGACACTACGTTACTGTAGTAGGTGTTAAAAAAGGTGTTACTGCATCAACAATCCAAGAAACAGACCTTCTAATTTTCGATTCATATCAAGGTACTGTAAGAAAGATTGATGGTCAACCAGGATCAAGATTCCTAGTTACTGGAGCAGCTTGCCACAAGAAGTATAGTGGTTACCAAATCTATTACTTAAAACAAGGTAAAAAATCATAAAAGAAAAAGAATTCCTCTTTTTCTTTTTTTATATTATAATAACTCGTAGAAAGGATGATTATATGTACGCCGAAGTTTTAATTGAATACTCAGCTAAATCAATAGATAAAACATTTACTTATAAGATTCCTTCTGACCTACAGAATGAAATAAAAGTAGGTATGAAAGTAACTGTACCATTCAACAACAAAATAATTAATGGTTTTGTTACCAATATTATTGATACTTATAAAGAGGAATACGAATTAAAAACTATTAACTCTATAGTTGATAAATATTTAATTCTTAACCAAGAATTAATGGAGATGGGTGAATACTTACAAAGTAAAACACTATGCACTAAAATAGCTGCTTATCAAACAATGTTACCATCTTCTCTAAAAGTAAAAGATCAAAAAGTAAAAGATTATTCAAAATATATTGTTTATATTACTTTAAATAAAACTCCTAAAGAAGTAGAAGAATATATTGGGAAGAATAAAAGAAGTAAAAAACAAATAGAAATCTTAAATGATTTATTAAATAATAAAAGAGTATTAAAGAATACTTATTCTGCTACTAGCTCTTTAAAAACTTTATTTGCTAATAAAATAATTAAAGAAGAAAAAGAACAAATCTATCGTATTAAAGTAGAAAAGAGCAGTGAAGAAAAGAATATTTTAAGTGAAGATCAAGTTAATGCTATTAATAGTGTTGATCTAAATAAAGAAGATACTTATCTTCTTCACGGTGTTACCGGTTCAGGTAAAACTGAAGTATATATGCAATTAATTGAAAAAGTAATTAAGAATAAAAAAACAGCTATAATGCTTGTACCAGAAATATCTTTAACTACGCAAATAATTAATAGATTTTATAATCGTTTTGGTTCAGATGTAGCTATCTTCCATAGCGCTTTATCTGATGGTGAAAAGTACGATGAATATTTAAAGATATTACGTGGTGAAGTCCATATAGTTGTAGGTACTCGTAGTGCTATATTTACACCTATAACTAACTTAGGAATAATAATAATCGACGAAGAACACAGTGATACTTACAAACAAGATTCTAATCCAAGATATCATGCTATAGATATGGCTAAATTTAGAAGTCATTATCATGGCATACCATTGGTATTAGGTAGTGCAACACCATCACTTGAAACAATGGCACGTGCTGGTAAGGGTGTATATAAATATATTGAAATGCCAAATAGAATAGGTACTTCAACATTACCTAAAGTCCATTTAGTAGATATGGCTGAAGAAATGAAAAATAGAAATACTATTTTTTCTAAACTATTAAAAGATAAAATAAGTGATCGTTTAACTAAACAAGAGCAAATAATTCTTCTATTAAATAGAAGAGGTTACTCAACAACTATTAGTTGTAAGAATTGTGGTTATACTTATAAATGTCCATATTGTGATATAACACTTACATATCACAAAACAACTAATAACTTACGTTGTCATTATTGTGGTTATACAATATTTAAAAGTGATACATGTCCAGAATGTCATGAAAAAGCTTTAACTGATTACGGTTTAGGAACTGAAAAACTAGAACAAGAAATCAATAAACTATATCCAGAAGCTAGAGTAGTAAGAATGGATGCAGATACAACTGGTACTAAAGGTTCTCACGAAGACATTATTAATCGTTT
Source organism: uncultured Mycoplasmatota bacterium (assembly GCA_946407055.1). Classification (GTDB taxonomy): domain Bacteria; phylum Bacillota_I; class Bacilli_A; order RF39; family UBA660; genus Coprovivens. Next base: position 2,090 of record CAMJMP010000065.1, read on the forward strand.
CCGTAAACACGAATTTGATATTCTTTTAGGAACTCAAATGATTTCTAAAGGTTTAGATTTCCCTTTAGTAACATTAGTTGGTATAATTAATGCTGATGCGACATTGAACATCCCTGACTTCCGTAGTGGTGAAAGAACTTTCTCATTATTAAGCCAGGTATCAGGTAGAGCAGGACGTAGTACAATTCCTGGTGAAGTAGTAATTCAAACCTTCAATCCAGATAATTTTACTTTAAAATGTGTCCAAGAAAATGACTATACTAAATTCTATAATTATGAGATGAATAATCGTCATAAACTTGATTATCCGCCATACTATTTTATTACTAGTGTTAAAATAGCTTCTCGTGATTATGAACAAGCATCTAAAGAAATAACAAAAGTTAAAAACTTTTTGTTAAAAAATCTAGATAAAGATAGTATAATACTAGGGCCTACTACTGCATCTATGTTTAAATTAAATAATATTTATCGTTTCCAAATATTAATTAAATATAAGAAAGATCCTAATTTAAACAAAGTATTAAAAGAATTAGATAATATCTATGTAGTAAATAGGAATGTTAATATTGAAATAGATAATAATCCATTACAAGTATAAAAAGGAGAGATAATATGTTAAGTGATATTGAAATAGCTCAACAAACAAAAATAGAAGATATAAAAGAAATAGCAAAAAGACTTAATATTGAAAACTATATTGAATTATATGGAAAGACTAAAGCTAAGATTGATTATCTTAAAGTAGATGGGTCTAAAAAAGGTAAACTAATATTAGTTACTGCTACATCACCAACACCATTTGGTGAAGGTAAAACAACAGTATCTATTGGTTTATTAGATGCTTTATGTAAGAAAGGATTAAAAGCTATCGCTGCTTTACGTGAACCATCACAAGGACCAGTATTTGGTATCAAAGGTGGAGCAACAGGTGGAGGTTACTCACAAGTAATTCCAATGGAAGAAATCAATCTTCACTTTACTGGAGACTTCCATGCTATTACTGCAGCTAATAACTTATTATGTGCTGCTATCGATAATCATATTCATCAAGGAAATGAATTAAACATTGATGAAAATAATATTGTTTTCAATAGATGTATGGATGTTAATGATCGTGCATTAAAAGACATTACAATTAATGCAAGAGATTATTCTCGCAAAGAAAAGTTTGACATAACTGCAGCATCAGAAATAATGGCTATCTTCTGCTTAGCAAAAGATATCGATGATTTAAAAGCAAGACTAGATAGAATCTTAGTTGGTTATACAAAAGATAATAAACCAATCTTTGCTAAAGATTTAAAAGTAACAGGTTCAATGTTAGTTTTACTTCAAGATGCTATTAAACCAAATCTAGTCCAAACTCTAGAACACAATCCAGCCATCATTCATGGTGGACCATTCGCAAACATTGCTCATGGTTGCAATAGTATTATTGCTACTAATGTAGCTCGTTCTATTGCTGACTATACAGTAACAGAAGCAGGATTTGGGTCAGACTTAGGTGCTTTAAAATTTTTTGATATTAAATGTCGTCAAAACGATATTTATCCAGATGCTGTTGTTCTAGTAACAACTATTAGAGGTTTAAAATATAATGGTGAGGAAGATTTAACTAAAGGAATTGAAAACCTTAAAGCTCATATCAATATTTTAAAGAACTTCCATTCTAATATCGTAATAGCACTAAATAAGTTTGCTACTGATACAGAAGAAGAACTAAAATATGTTGAAGAATTCGTTAAAGGTGAAGGAGTAGAATTTGCTTTATCAACTGCTTTCTTAGATGGTGGAGCAGGAGCTCTAGATTTAGCAGACAAAGTTGTTGAATTAACATCTAAACCATATGAGAGAAAAGAATTATATAAAGATACTGATTCTATTGAATCTAAAATCGATAGAGTAGTTAAAGATATTTATAAAGCAGGTACTATAACTTATTCAGATCTTGCTAAGAAAAAAATAGAAGATATTAAGAATAACAACTTAGATAAACTACCAATCGTAGTTGCTAAGACTCAATACTCAATATCTGATGATCCTAAAAAGTTAGGTTACCCACAAGATTTTGATGTAACAGTAAGAGATGTAAAACTATATAACGGTGCTGGTTTTATAACAATTTACTTAGGTAACATGATTACAATGCCAGGTTTACCTAAAGTACCTAACTATGAACATATCTATTTAGAAGATAATAAAATAGTTGGTTTATCATAATAAAAAGAACATTCTAATGAATGTTCTTTTATCTTTCTTGAATCTTAACTAACTTAGCTTGTACTACTAATCTAATACCATTATCATTATAACAAGTAGATAATGTTAATATCTTATCCTTAGTAGTTAGATTAACACCAAAGTCATATATACTTCTTTTTTTCATCTCATTTAAGAAATTACCATAAGATGTATCACTACCGAAATCAGTAGTTATGTAATAAGATTCACTTGGTATCTTATATATTGAGAATATTTGCCACATAGTATTATATTTTATTGTAGACAATTGAATTATTTGATTATTTGGATCAGTATACCAATCTTTCTTCAATGTATTAGTTAATGAACCAAACATAACTTTATCATATCTACCATGTCCATAAATAACCATGTTATTATTGAAATTATCAAAATTATCTCTAAAGTCAGCATATATCCATCCGGCACTATTATATTGTCTAGTAAATGAATGAGATAAGTAATAATCGTTGTTATTTGTTTGAACTACTGGATAATTAACATTAGTATTCTTAACTATTAACCATCCAACAGTATCATTATTCTCTTGAATTAACTTACTTAAATCCACAGAAGATAGAGGAGTACTTAAATACTTCCAATATAAATCTTCTTTCATTTCTGCTTTTTCTCCTTCAACAGGATCTTCAGCAGTAACTATTTCGCCACCATCAATAACTTCTACTATCTCTACCTTGCCAGCTAAGTCTTTACTAATCTTATTAGTTATTACACCTTGGATTCCCCAGTTAATAATAAATCCTAATGAAATAAAGAACGCTAGGGAAGATAGTACAACACCAGCTCTATAAATCTTATATTTCTTAGATTCTTTAGGAGCCAACTTGTAATACAATTTATTAATAGCAAATTTATTTAACTTATCTTGATATTTTAAGTAATCAGCTTTCTTAATCTTAATCTTATCGATAGAAGCAAGTTTATTAATTGTACTATATTTTCTTGCTTTTAACTTCTTAGGTCTTAATAATGTTAAGTTATTTAAAGCTAATTTATTCAAATTATATAATTGACGTCCAAACTCAGGACTATCAACATTAATCTTTATATTCTTTAATCTAGTAATATCTCTTGGTCCAAATAAACTGAAATGTTTATTGTACTTTTTGATTTCTTCAATAGAATTAACTTTTTTATTTTCTTTCTTCTTTAAAGCACTTCTATTTTTTATAATATCATTCAACTTAATAATTGCTGTATGATATAAATCTGTTTTATTCTTCTTAACTGCTTCTCGACTAATACCATCAATCTTAATGACGATAGTTTCGTGTAGGGAAGGTTTCCTTTTCTT
>CAMJMP010000066.1 GCA_946407055.1 uncultured Mycoplasmatota bacterium
TGAATTATAGACAATGCTTAAATGGAGTAGCTATATTAAATTCTTTTATAATATCTTTTACAGTAGTATTAGTTAATATTATTAAGATTAATATTATGTTTGTATTGATGATTGCATTTTTAATAATGTTAGTATTGATTTATTGCGGCTATATGATGTATGGTAAGCATTGTCAAAAGAAGTGGGGTAAGAAAGATGGAGTATAATTTTAGAGAAATAGAACAAAAATGGCAAAAGTATTGGGATGATAACAAAACATTTAAAACTGATGTTTGGGATTTTAGTAAGCCTAAATTTTATGTTTTAGATATGTTCCCATATCCATCTGGTGTTGGATTACATGCAGGACATCCTGAAGGTTATACAGCAACAGATATAGTATCAAGAATGAAGAGAATGCAAGGATATAATGTATTGCATCCAATGGGATATGATTCTTTTGGTTTACCAGCAGAACAATATGCTATTCAAACTGGTAATCATCCTAGTAAATTTACAGAAAAGAATGTTGAATATTTTACTAAACAATTGAAGAGTTTGGGTTTTGATTATGACTGGGAAAGATGTGTATTAACAAGTGATCCTAAGTATTACAAATGGACTCAATGGATATTCAAGCAATTATTTAATGATGGATATGCTAAGTATGTAGATATGCCAGTTAACTGGTGTGAAGAATTAGGTACAGTTTTATCTAATGATGAAGTAATAGATGGTAAGAGTGAACGTGGTGGTTATCCAGTTGTTCGTAAGAATATGAAACAATTGTGTATTGATCAACCTAAGTTTGCTGATGTTTTATTGGAAGGTTTAGATGAAATAGATTGGCCTGAATCTACTAAAGAAATGCAAAGAAACTGGATAGGTAAATCTACTGGTGTAGAAGTAGATATAGATATCGTTGGTGGTGGTAAATTTAGTATATTTACTACTTGTATTGAAACTATTTATGGTATTACTTTCTTTGTATTAGCACCTGATGGTGATTTAGTACAAGAGTTAATGCCAAGAATTAAAAATCAAGATGAAGTTAAAGCTTATATTGCTGAAGTAGCTAAGAAATCTGATATGGATAGAACTGAATTAAATAAAGATAAAACAGGTTGCCGTTTGGAAGGTATTAAAGCTATTAATCCAGTAAATGGTAAAGAAGCAGAAATCTTCATTGGTGACTTTGTTTTAGCTAATTATGGAACTGGTGCTGTTATGGCAGTACCTAGTCATGATCAAAGAGATTTTGAATATGCAGTTGCTCATAACATTCCAATGATTCAAGTAATTGATGGAAGAGATGTTAGTGAATGTGCATTTGAAAAACAAGATTATTTAGGTAAAGGATGTAAGTTAATTAACAGTGAAGAATTTAGCGGTTTAACAGTTGAAGAAGCTAAAGAAGCAATAACTGATAAATTAGAAAAAATGGGTGTTGCTAGAAGAACTGTTAATTATAAGTTTAGAGAATGGATATTTGCAAGACAAAGATATTGGGGTGAACCAGTACCTATTGTTCATACTGATGATGGTAAAGAATATGTTTTACCAGATGAAGAATTACCATTAGTTTTACCAGAATTAGAAGATTACAAGGGACACAATGGTAAAGCTCCACTTGAAAATGCAGAAGAGTGGAAGAAGTATGATGCAAATGGCGTTAAAGGATTAAGAGAAACATCTACAATGCCTGGTTCAGCAGGATCTAGTTGGTATTTCATGAGATATATTGATCCAAATAATGATAAAGAATTTGCTGATCAAAAATTATTAGAGCATTGGATGCCAGTTGATTTATATGTAGGTGGACCAGAACATGCAGTAGGTCACTTAATGTATTCAAGAATTTGGAATCATTATTTATATGACAAGGGTTTATCTCCTGTTAAAGAACCATTTAAAAAATTAGTTCATCAAGGTATGATTTTAGGTGAAAATGGTATCAAAATGGGTAAGAGATATCCTGAATATGTTGTTAATCCATTAGATATAGTTGAGAATTATGGTGCTGATACATTGAGATTATATGAAATGTTTATGGGACCATTAGAGGCTTCTAAACCATGGAGTCAAGCTGGTGTTGAAGGAGCTAAGAAGTTCTTAGATCGTATTTGGAGATTGTATACTGATGGAACAATCAGTATTGAAGATAAAGATAATAAGAATTTAGAGAATATTTATCATAGTACTGTTAAAAAAGTAACAAATGATTATGAAACATTATCATTTAATACTGCTATTAGTGCTTTAATGATTTTCGTTAATGCTGTTTATAAAGAAACAGTATTCCCTAAAGAATATGCAATTGGATTCATTAAATTGTTATATCCAATAGCACCTCATATTAGTGAAGAATTATATAACGAAGTATTAGGTGGCAAGGGAAGTTTGGCTTGCGAGAGTTGGCCAACTTATGATGAAGCTAAGACACAAGCTGATGAAGTAACAATTGGAGTTCAAGTATGTGGTAAATTACGTGGAGAAATAACAATCGGCGTAGATGAAGATGAAGATTCAATTAAAGAAAAAGCATTAAATAATGAAAATGTTAAGAAATTTACTGATGGCAAAGAAATTGTTAAAGTAATAGTTGTTAAAGGTAAAATAGTTAATATAGTTGTAAAATAGAATGGTTTTTTCCATTCTATTTTTTTATTATGTTATAATGAGAATAATAGAGGAGTGAAACTAATGGGAAAAGAAGAAAAAGTTGAAGAAGTAGAAGTAATCAGCGAAGAAAAATTAGTTGAAGTAAAAAAAGAAAAAAAGAAGAAGAAAAAGAAAAAAGATAGAAAACCAATGAATTTATTTGTTTTATTTTTCTTAATGTTGTTAGCGGTTGCTGTAGAAGAAGTATTAGCAGTATTTGTTCCTTCTTTTGCATTATCCGCTGTTAAATATGGTAGATATGGATTAGAAGTTATTGCAGAAGGTGCTTTAGCATTATTAATAATTGTAATAATATTTATATTTGGTTTTAAATATATATTTACGGAAAAAGGAGAATCATTCAAGAATTCAATAAAGGTTGGAATGCCTTTCTTCTTAATGGCGCTATTAATAACTATTAGTAATTTAGGGAATTTTAAGGGTGCAAATCCTAAGGATTTTATAAGTTTAGTTTTATATATGCTCTTTGTTGGTATTTATGAAGAACTATTATGTAGAGGATGGCTATTAAATGTTTTTGTTAGAAAACATAATAAGAAATATGGCCAAGTAATTTTATCAATTGCATTATCATCATTAGTATTTGGATGTATGCATTTCTTAAATGTTTTTTCTGGTCAAACGTTCTTTCAATCATTAATGCAAGTATTTCAAACAACAGCATTGGGATTCTTGCTTGGTGCAATTTATTATCGTACTAAAAATATTTATTCTGTAATATTCTTACATGGTTTCTTTGATTTTGGTATTATGCTTGGTGAAATGAACATGCTAAGAGATTGTACTGCTGGTGAAGCAACTAGAGCAATAATGATTTATGATTCAATTACATCTGCTGCTATTGCATTAATGTATCTAACATGGGCTTTATATATTCTTAGAAAAGAAAAAGTTTATCCATTGTTAGATGAACCAAAAGAATATAAAAAATCATCATCATTAAAACCATTAGTAGTAGTATTATCAATAGTATTATTCTTTGGTCCTAATTTTATAAAACAACCTAAAGAATATGAGAATTATAAAACATGTTATGAATATGAAGAAATAGAAATAGGTATATCTGAATTACATTATCCACAAACTAAGGTTTATGAATTTGGAGAAAATGGTTTTGCTTATAAGTTGGAATTAGAGAAAGAAAAATTAATTCTTACAAATAAAGGAACAAAAGAAAATATTACATTATTTGAGAAAGTATCATTATATGAAGTGGTTAAAGAAGCAAATGGATATATTATTATAGTTGTTGATTCTGATGCGAATAACAATGAAAGAGTAAATTACAGTACTGTTATAATTCCAAGTATGTATAGTGATAATAAGGAATTCTTAAGTTATATAAAAGATTCATTTAATTATTATGTAATACCTTCTAGTGTTAGATTGGGATATTTAACTAATAAGGGAACAGATTATGTTTATCCATTAATTGATGTTGCTCAAGAAAAACAATTTGTAATTGATGAAAAAGGTAAATTAAAATTAGTTAAATTTACTGATGAAGAACCAAAAAAATATGAAAAACCAGTTGAAGTGGTACCTGAAGAGACTGTTAAAGAAGCTGTTGATCCAATGTCAGCAAGCGAAGAAATAGTTGGAGCAGGCATTACTGATGAGCAAATTGAAGAGATAATTAATCAAGCTGATAACGGTGCTCAAATTGGTCAGTTAGCGGAGCAATAATAATAATGATTTTTTTGAAGAAATAATAGCAATATTGTTTCTTTTTTTAATGCTTATATGGTATAATTAATAATGATAGATAGTCGGGAAATGGAGGTAGACGCAATGAGAAAATTGTTATTCGAATTAAGAATGCGTAAAGTATCTGCTTTAAGATCACTTATTATCTGCGTTTTATTTGTAATCATTGGCGTTTCATCCATTACTTTAATGGCTTCTTTTGCTGCAGTAAATTTAGATGGTGCAACAAATAATAGCATTACTGCTGACACTGTATTTATTAATGACTTAGAGTCAGATTATAACTATTATATGGGATTGAATTATACAACAATTACAAATAATAACATTCCTACATATACAAATAGATACAATGATAATAATTTAGTAAGAGTATTTATTACTTATTCTGGTGTAGATGCTAATAACAATACTTTAGTTGGTAGAGTTTCTAAAAATGAATCTCAATTTGAGTTTAGATATTATAAATACTATCCAAAAGATAATAATGGTTATATTGATATTGAATTACCTGATAATCCATTTGCATCTCGTCCAAATGGTAAAGCATTTAATGGATGGGTAACTAGTGATACTAATGCAACATTAAGAATTGATAAAGATACATACACTAGATATGCTCGTGTTAATGTTGGAAATAATGCAAATTATACAATTACATTTAATGCTTCTTGGACAAATTCGACACGTATTACTAGAGCTGCTGATGTTGGTAATTTAAAAGATTATGGAATGCAAGCTGTTCCAACTGCTGATGTTATGGCAAGTGTTTGGGATCATAACGAAGTACATTATTATACTGATCCAAACAAAACATATTATGATCAAATGGTTGTTACTCAATATCAATCATATTCTGGATATACTTGTGATGCTAATACTGGCGTTTGTACACCAGTTAATGCAGTTTGCCAAGATATAAATGGTTGTAGATATTATGGTGTATTTACTGGCGAGTATTCTGATCACTATTTATCTTTTATTGAATATCAACAATGGTCTGGAAATATGGCGTTAAGAACAGCTTATGATAATGAATACTTACGTGCTGATTATAACGTTCCAGCTTATGTAATAAGATCTATTGGTCAAAAAATTGATTTACCAAATGGAGCTTCATTAGTTGGTTATTATCATAGAGAACAATATCCTGGTGGTGGAAGTGCAAGTTTATTCTATGATGCTAATGGTTTAAGATGTGACCAAGGTGGAGCTTGTAACAATGGTCAAAATGCTTATAGATTAATTCAAGCAAATGATAATGCCAATATTAG
>CAMJMP010000067.1 GCA_946407055.1 uncultured Mycoplasmatota bacterium
TAATATCAGCACCTGTAATAACTGAACCTTCATTTTCAATTCTAATTGTTCCATTTACCACAGCAAATTCAGCTTCTTTTGCAGGAACTGTTAGTATAACTTGTTTAATAGGAAGACCTAATACATCTTCACATTTTTCAAATACTATTTGTAATGGTTTCATAAGTTCTTCTGGACTTTCAATAATAGCATCTTTTACCCCATAACTAGGCTCTTCAGCTACTGCTAATATTGTTAAATCATTCTTAACAATTTCACCTACTACAAGCTTAATTGTATCTGATCCAATATCTAAACTTGCCATTATCTTTCTCATAAAACCACTCCTTATTATACTACCCTTAATTATACTAAAAATAAGATAATAAATCAACCAACCACAAAAAAAGTAAGTATTAAATTACTTACTTAATGCTTCAACTAATTCAGCTTTTTTCATTGAAGTATAACCTTCAATATTAGCCTTCTTAGCAGCTTCCTTTAAATCAGCTACAGTCATAGATGCATAATCTACTTTTTTAGCTTCTTTTTTAGGAGCTTCTTTTTTTACTTCAGCCTTAGCTTCTTTCTTAGGAGTTGGAGTAACTTTACCAGCTAAACCATCCTTAGCTAATTTAACTAAATTTGCAAATGCTTTTTCATCTTCAATAGCGATTGTACTTAACATCTTTCTATTAACTTCAACACCTGCTTTAGTTAAACCATTGATAAATTGTGAATAACTAATGTCATTTGCTCTACAAGCAGCATTAATTCTTACAATCCATAACTTTCTGAAGTTTCTCTTATTTGCTTTTCTATCTCTAAAAGCATATACACCACTGTGGAATGTTTGTTCTTGAGCAGTCTTATATAGTCTGTGTTTAGAACCAAAATATCCTTTAGCAGCTTTTAATACTTTTCTTCTTCTATTTTTAGAAACGTTTCCGCCTTTAACTCTTGCCATATTTTATTGTCCCCCTTCTACTAGATAAAGTCTCTTAGACTTTTAGTATCTCCTTTAGCTAAGATTCCCTTATTTCTTCTTTGTCTTACTGCTTTTCTAGGGTCTTTAGCAGTCTTGTGGTTTCCACCAGATTTTTTATAAGCAACTGTACCATTCTTTTTTAATTTAAGAACTTTACTTGATGCTTTATGTGTTTTTTGTTTTCCCATAATCTATACTTCCTTTTCTCTTTCTATTTTTTAGGTGCAAGCAACATTATCATTGTACGTCCTTCTAAAGCTGGTTGAGATTCGATAGTAGCGATATCTTCAAGTTCAGAAGCAAAACGTAACATAACTTCCTTACCAATTTCTGGATGAGTCATTTGTCTTCCTTTAAAACGAATTGAAACTTTGATCTTATGACCTTTAACTAAATACTCAGATGCATTCTTTTTACGCGTATTAAAGTCATGAATGTCGATTGTAGGAGATAATTGATACTCCTTAACATCCTTATTACTTTCTCTTTGTTTCTTTTGCGCTTCTTTAAGTTTCTTTTGTCTTTCGTAGCGATACTTATTATAGTCCATTATTTTACCAACAGCAGGTACAGCATTACCATTCATTAACACTAAATCTAAACCTGCATAGTTAGCTAATGTTAATGCATCTGCTAAAGCCTTAACTCCCATTTGTTCTCCGTTTGGACCTATAACCATTAATTCTGCTACTTTGATTTGACCATTAATTGGTAACTCATTCTTATCCTTTGCTATGATAAAGCACCTCCATACAATTAAAAAGGGCGAATACATAGTATCCACCCAAAAAGACATAATTTAATTCATTAAGCCTCTTACCTATCATAACTTTCTACGATCAGGTGGATGTGGATACATCGCTTTCTTTTCAATAACAACATAGATTATATAGTATTATTACCCTTTTGTCAACAACAATTATTACTTTTTATCTTTGACTGAGTAAACTATCAATTCATGTTGTGCTCTAGTACATGCTACATATAGTAAATTCTTCTCATTACGTTGATATTTACTCTCACTATCGCTATATACTATAACACTATCAAACTCCAATCCTTTAGCCAAATAAGCTGGTAAAACGACTAATTCTTTATTAAATTCTTCACTTTGACTATTTAATAAAGATATCGGCATTTTTTCTTGTAGTTTTTCATATAATTCTTTAGCAGTATTACTATCTCTTGTTATTACTGCTACACTCTTATATTTATTTCTTAAATAATTTATATCTTCTTCTAATTTATCTGCATTATCTCTTTGAATCAACGGTACTTTTTCCGTTTTTCTTATTGCACACACGTGATTTAATCCTAATATCTTGTTAGTAAAATCAATTATCTCTGGACTAGAACGATAAGTCTTAGTTAATTGAATACATTTACTTTTATTAAATATGTTAGATAAGATATCTAAACTCTCATATTTATAGTACGGATTAATCGTTTGATTAACATCACCCAATATTGTAAAATTACTATTTCTAAATATTTTACTAATAATTAAATATTGTAGATAACTATAATCCTGTGCTTCATCTATTACTACTTGTTGAATATCTCTTTCATAAGGGAATCCTTCAAGTAATCCCTTCATATAAACAAATAATAATGCATCATCATAATTAATTATTCTTCCCTTTTCAAACTCTCTTATTTCTTTATCATTCATTCTGATCTTACAGAAATCACTACAGAAGAAATTCAAATAAATGTCTTTATAATCTTTTCTAAAATTACTATTTTCCATAATTAACTTTCTATAAGTTAATTTCTTTTTAGTACTACCTTTGTAATTAGCTTCACTTAATTTAGTAGCTATTGTTTCAACTCTTTCAAAGAAAGGTAATGTACTATATCTATTATGTAACATATCATTGATATCATCTTTATACACATCATATATTTTATTTTCTGTAAAATCATTAATCATTCTAGCATTTTCAATGTAATTAGCTATATATCTATTAATGTCATCTATAATGCCGTCACTTTGTTTATATGTGATTAAATCTACATTCGTTTCCACTCCTAGATAGTATTTTGCAATAAAATCCATAAATGGTTCAACACTTCTAAATTCTGTAATCGTATTACTTAAATAATCATTAAATGTTGTTTGTAATGTATTATCTTCTCCCAATTCTGGTAATACGTTACTAATATATTCCGTAAATATTTGATTTGGTGAAAAGATTAATATATCATTACTTGTTAAGTTATTAATCTTATACAATAAGAATGCAATTCTATGTAACGCTACACTTGTTTTACCAGAACCAGCAATTCCGGAAACAATCAATGTTTTATCTCTAACATTTCTAATAACGTTATTTTGTTCTTGTTGAATTGTATTAACAATATTTTTCATTTTATCATTACTATCTGTTGCTAATACCTCTTGTAATAATTCATCATCAATACTGATTGAATTATCAAACGCACTAATAAGTTCTCTGTCTTCTATTTTATATTGCCTTTTTCGTAGTAGTTCCCCTTTTATTAAGCCGCTAGGTGATGCATAAGCACATCTCCCTACTTCAAAATCATAGAAGATACTACATATTGGACTACGCCAGTCATAAATAATATTTCCATAATCCTCATCTTTTAAATACGTCAAACCAAGATATACACTATATCTTTGCTTATCTTCATCTTCAAAGACTATTGAAGCAAAGTAAGGACTGTCCTTAATCTTCATTAACTTTTTAAAGTATTCTCGGTCTCGCAAAAGATTATTTGCTTCAAGTTCACTCTCTACATTAACTGAGTTTAATTCTTGAACGTCCATGCCTCTTTTGTTTTCCCAAGCATACCTTCTGAATTCCTGCAGTTTTTCCTCATCTTCAAAAATATCCATTCCCATTCGCGATATCTTATCATCGAGCAATTTTAAGACTTCTTTCAGTCTTCTTTTTTCCAGGTCTAATTCTTTTCCTGTTAAAGCCATAACACACCCACTTTCTACATAACAAAACTCCACTACGAATTTTGGCTAAAAATCCCCTATAGTGGCAATAATCTTCTTTTTCAATTGTCCAAAGTAAAAAGTCAAATTAATTATATAAAGAAATAATTATTATTGTCAATAGTAAAAATAAAAAAGGAGTGATTTTTCACTCCTTTTTATTTAATTCTTAAGCAAAAGGTCTAATAACATCAGAATCTGAAGTATCATCTTCTTTTGGTTCAGTATTAGCAGCAGGTGCCATAGAGTTTCCAGAAGATTCAATAGATGCAACTATTTGGTTAAGTTTTTCCTTAAACATCTTTTCTTCTTCATCTTCATAACCTAAGAAATAAATCTTATCTATTTGATCATGATCAAATAAACATACTTGATTTGAACTTAAATATCCTTCTGGATATACGCATCCACTATAATCATAGATTTTTTCTTGGTTTTCTTGAGCTACTGAACAGAAACCTGTAATCATCGCTCTTTTCTTTCCGCCTTTTAGTAGTACCACAGTACCAATTGGTAAATATTTTTCTCTCATTACTTTCCCTCCTACTCTTTTCTAAACATATTCTATAACGTTAACATTATCTTCATTGATGTTTGCACTTGTTGTAACTTCTGATGTTGTTGTTCCTGTTGCATTTCCTGATGGATCAAATGAAGTTGTTTGAACTGGTTGTGAACCAACTATTGCAGTTCCATCTGGTCCAATAGTTACAGCTCCTTCTAATACTCCATCATCTACTGAGTAAATTGGAGTAGTTCCAGGTCCAGGATCTGTTCCTGCACCAGGATCCGTTCCTGCACCAGGATCTGTTCCTGCTCCAGGGTCTGTTCCTGCTCCAGGATCATCAGCTCCATGTTGACCATCATCATGTCCAATTATAGATTCTTTTTTATTTGCTTCTCTTACTTTATTCAAGTAATTTTCTTTAGCTGTATTGTAGTCTTCTTGACTCTTAGTATAATCTGCTTTAGCAGTTTCTACTTCTTTATTAGCATCACTTGCAGCCTTAGCTTTTTCATTATAATCTTTAACAGCACTATTGTATTTTTCAACAGCTGACTTAGACCACTTAGTTGGGTCATCTTGAATCTTCTTAGCATAAGATGCTTTTAGATCAGACTCAATCTTTTGATATTCATTAACTTTATCAGCGCTCCACTTAGTAGCATCGCCATTCTTCTTAATGAATGCTTCTTGTTTTTCTTTTAATTCTTTAGCAAAAGCAGATTGTTGTGAATTACTCCAGTTCTTAGTATCAGATGCAATTGAATTCTTAATTTCTTTTTCAGTCTTCTCTAATGCTGTCTTAGCTTCACTAGCTTCTTTAATCTTAGCATTAGCTGTTTCAACTGCTTGTGTATACTTAGTTTCTGCATTTGTTACATTAACTCTAGCAGATACTACAGAACTATCAGTACTCATATTTGCTAATTCAGCAGCCATATTACCATTATAGAAGTCTTTGCAACTTAATCCATCATCGAACTTAGTATTAAAGTCTGTTACACCATCTTTACCTGCTAAGTCATTAGCTATTTGAGTAAGTTGTTGTCTATAATCACCAGCAATTAATGCTTGTTCAGTTAATTCTTTATTCTTAATTATTTCTTCGATATCAATTTCAGAATATCCATATTCTTTTAATTTATTTCTTAATTC
>CAMJMP010000068.1 GCA_946407055.1 uncultured Mycoplasmatota bacterium
CCAATAACTCCTCCGTGGATAGCAAGTCCGCCTTCCCACATTGCAAATATTCTAGTCAAATCTTTTCCATAATAATCTAAATTAAATAATACATAATATAATCTAGCACCAATTACTCCACAAATAATAACCCAGAAAGCTAAATCAAAGATAAAATCTTTAGAATAATCAAATTTTTTACTTTCGCTTTTAACTAAGAAATAACATATTAACATACCTATCATAATAAGTACTGAATACCATCTTATTTCTAAACCAAATATTTTAAACATTATAGGATCCATATAAATCCTCCTTAATCAATAGATATTATATTTACTTATATATAATAATTCAAGAAAAAAAGTAGTTTATCACTACTTTGTTTTTACGCTCCAGTTGGGCAGCATATTCCGCCCTCTCCATCACAAACTACACAACCTTGTGCTTTTTGTTCTTCTGTTAATCCTTCATTTGGATCTGGATTTAGTGGACAACATATTCCACCTTCTCCATCACAAACTACACAGCCTTGTGCTTTTTGTTCTTCAGTCAATCCTTCATTTGGATCTGGGTTTAGTGGACAGCATATTCCGCCTTCCTCATCACAAACTACACATCCTTGTGCTTTTTGTTCTTCAGATAAACCTTCATTTGGATCTGGGTTAAGTGGACAACATATTCCACCTTCCTCATCACAAATAACACAACCTTTAGCTTTTTGTTCTTCTGTTAATCCAGAATTATTAACTTTCTCTTCTTCTACTTGGCTAGTTCTTTCTTTTGGTTTTGATTCAGTATCATATTTCTTAAATTTTGAAATACCTAATGTTCCTACTATAACTGCTAAAAGTAAAACAAATAAAAAGACTGCTTTTGTATCAAATCTATCTGTATCCATTAAAAATCATTCCTTACATATAAAATAATACCACAAAAAAAATAGTATTGAATACTATTTTTATTGTAACTCTTGAAGTAGTCCAGCGCCAGATGGATCCAAATATAAAAAATATGAGCCCATATCTATATAATCAAATCTTCCATCTGTTTCATCAAATTTCATTCCCATTGCCCAACTATAATAACCATTAACATCCGGATCATCCAATTGTTCTTGATAAACACATGAATCACCGCTATAACATTTAAACTTACCAGAAATAACATAATATTTGATATTTGATTCACTTTCTTTAACATTAACATAACTAACTTTAAATGTTATATCTTTAATTTCATTCTCTTTATATAATCCTCTTTTTTTAGCTTCTTCTTTATAAATTTTAATTATTGTATCCTTTTTTGATAATCTTTCTCCTGAACCTGGTTGAGTTGGTTGACTAGGCTGACTAGGTTGTTGACCTTCTTCTGGTTTTTCTGGCTCCTTAGGTCCCTCTTCTTTTTTTGTTTCCTCTTCCTTTTTGGCTTCTTCTTGTGCCTTTGGTTCATCTTTGCACTTATTCTTTGATAACACTTCTTTATCAAATACCATTCCTAAACAAAAACCACCAAGAAAAAAAGCAATTATTAATATAACTAAAGCCGCTTTATTAGGTTTCTTTACTTCTTCCATAACAACACCTCTTTACTATAATAATCATACCATATAAAAAAGTAGTATTACTACTACTTTAATGATTTCAATAAGTCAACTAACGTCAATAATCCATCAGGATATTTAGTTGCTCCACTCTTGTGATAATAAGTATCATATTCATCAGTAAAAGAAATTCTCCACATAGGTGACATTGGCGCATGATCATTCGTCTTATCTGGCCAATAATCATATTCATCAATATCTTTGTACTCCCAAATCATATCTTCTAGTTTATTCTTTGTATCTTCATCAATAGAGTATTCCCATAATTCTCCATTAACATCAATTACATTTTCTTCTAGATTAGCAATAATATAATTCATATCCTTATATTCTATTTCAACTCTTTTAATATGAACTCTTTTACTACTTTTTTTATTTACTTCTAATTCAGTAGCCATTTAATCACTCCTACAAATATTTCTTTAACCATTGTCCTGTATAGCTTTCTTTAACTTTTGCTACTTGTTCTGGTGTACCAGTAGCAACTACTTCGCCACCCATATTACCGCCTTCTGGACCTAAATCAATAATCCAGTCAGCCACTTTAACAACATCTAAGTTATGTTCAATAACTATAACAGTATCTCCATTATCAACAATACGTTGAAGTATTACTAATAATTTCTTTATATCATCACTATGTAATCCAGTTGTTGGTTCATCTAAGATAAATACACTCTTACCAGTAGCTTTCTTTTGTAATTCTTTAGCAAGTTTAACTCTACCTGCTTCACCACCAGAAAGTGTTGGTGCACTTTGACCTAATTCAATATATGAAAGACCAACATCCATCATTACTTGTAATTTGTTTTTAACTTTAGGTATGTTATCAAAGAATTCAATTGCTTCACTAACTCTCATCTTTAATACGTCAGATATATTTTTACCTTTAAATTTAATATCTAATGTTTCTCTGTTATATCTAGTTCCATGACAAACTTCACAAGGAACATAAACATCAGGTAAGAAGTTCATTTCAATTCTTTTAACTCCATCACCCCAACAAGCTTCACAACGTCCACCTTTAACATTAAATGAGAATCTATTCTTTCCATAACCTCTCATTTTTGCTTCTTTCATTTCGGCAAAAACATCTCTTATATCATCAAATACACCCACATATGTAGCAGGATTACTTCTTGGTGTTCTACCAATTGGATCTTGTGTAATATGTACTACTTTATCTATATTTTCCATTCCTAGTACATCTTTGCATTTACCTACTACTACTTTAGATTTATAAACCTTTTTAGTTAATGCATTAAATAATATATCATTTATCAAAGTAGATTTACCTGATCCAGAAACTCCAGTAACACATACAAACTTACCTAAAGGGAACTTAACATTAATATTTTTTAAATTATGTTCTTTAGCACCTTTAACTTCTAAGTATAATCCATTACCTTTTCTTCTTTTCTTAGGTACTTCTATCTTTTCTTTACCAGTTAAATACTTACCTGTTAATGAATTTGGATTTTTCATTACTTCTTCTGGTGTACCAGCAGCCATTACATAACCACCATCATTACCAGCACCAGGTCCAATATCTACTAAATAATCAGCAGCTAACATTGTATCTATATCATGTTCTACTACTATTAATGTATTACCTAAGTCTCTCATCTCTTTCATAGATTCAATTAACTTAGCATTATCTCTTTGATGTAAACCAATACTTGGTTCATCTAAGACATATAATACACCACTTAACTTACTACCTATTTGAGTAGCAAGTCTAATACGTTGAGCTTCACCACCTGATAAAGTTCCAGCAGCTCTCTCAAGCGTAATATAACCCAATCCTACGTTATTTAAGAACTCTAACCTATTACATATCTCCTTAACTAATAACTCGCTTATTTGGGCTTGTTCTTTAGTTAATTTAAGACTCTTCATAAAGTTATATAATTCTTCAATACTCATAGCAGTCATATCATAAATATTCTTCTTATTTATATAAACACTAAGTATATTATCTTTTAATCTCTTACCATGACATACTGGACATTCCATTTCAATCATGAATCCTTCAATCCACTCTCTAATCCATCCAGCAGTTGTTTCTAAATATCTTCTCTCTAAATTAGTTATAATACCTTCAAAGAAATCTGTCTTTGTTCTTGTATTACCAGCTTTAGAAAAATATTTAAAATCCATTATATCAGGAGATCCATATAGAATAATATCTAATTTATCCTTAGGCATTTTCTCTATCGGCATATCTAAATCAATATCATAATACTTAGCTACAGTAGCTACTTCTGTATATTGAATATTATTATCAATAGTTAAAGATACAATAGCTCCTTCATTAATACTCTTCTTCATATCAGGTATTAATAAATCTACAGCTATCTTCTTCTTAATTCCTAATCCATTACATTCTGGACAAGCACCCCAAGGACTATTAAAAGAGAATAATCTTGGTTCTAATTGTGGCATAGAGAAATTACAATGAATACAAGCATAGTTTTCACTCATTAATATTTCTTCTCCACCAATTACATTAAATAATACTAATCCATCTGCTAACTTAGTACTATTCTCTATTGATTCAAAAATTCTTGCTCTATCTTCAGATCTTACAACTACTCTATCTACTACTACTTCAATAGTATCTTTTTTATTTTTTTCTAATTTAATATCATCAGATAGATCTCTTACTTCACCATTAACTCTAACTCTTGTATATCCTTTGGCCCTTAAATCATTTAATAAATCTATATGACTACCCTTTTCTGCTCTAACAACAGGTGCCATAATCTCTATCTTAGTTCCTTCAGGCATATCCATTATTTTATTAGTCATTTCTTCAATACTTTGACTAGTTATTGGCACATGATGATTAGGACAATAAGGAACACCAATTCTTGCAAATAACAATCTTAAATAATCATATATTTCTGTAACAGTACCAACTGTACTTCTTGGATTATTATTAGTACTCTTTTGATCAATACTAATACTAGGACTTAATCCTTCAATACTATCAACATCAGGTTTACTAGTTCCCCCTAAAAATTGTCTAGCATATGAAGATAAACTCTCTACATATCTTCTTTGACCTTCAGCATAAATAGTATCAAAAGCTAAACTACTCTTACCTGATCCAGATACACCTGTCATAACAACTAATGAATTTTTAGGTATCTCCAAATCAACATTCTTTAAGTTATTCTCTCTAGCTCCCTTGATAATTATTTTATCCATGAATCATCACCTCCTAAGTTCATAAAAATTACATTTTCTACATAAAGGATGTACTTTTTTATTATTTAAAAAGCCTTCCTTTAACTCCTTGAATAAAGCGCTATTTATTATACCATCTATATCAGTTTTGTAAATATTTCCTAAGTTAATAACTCCCTCACTATCCAAGCAACATGGCACTACTGTCCCATCTACTAAAATTCCAATATGACTTCTACAACCCATACAGCTACCTTCTTCACAATAGTAATCATTATCCATAGAAGGCCATATAAACTCTTCTTCTACATCAAAATAGACATTATCACTTAATTTAATATGTTCACTATCACCTATTACTACATGATACTTATTCTCCAACCTATTGATAATATCACTCTTATCCACACTATCTATCCATAATCTATAAGATATATAAGTATCATTCTTAACTAAACTATCTACAGCATCAAATACCTTATTTAAATAATCATCTATATCTATTAACTTCTTATCATAACTATGTAATGATATATTAACTTGTCTTATGTTCTTATTATCTTTAATCTTATCAATCATATAACCATTAGTAGTTATATTAATATGATATCTTTCACTAGCAATATTAATTAATTCATTTATCTTCGGATGTAACAAAGGTTCACCCATTACATGAAAATAAAGATAATCAGTATAACCCTCTAATTTATCTAATAATTCTTTAAACTTATCTTCACTAATAAAACTTTTAACTCTCTTATTCCCATGACAAAAAGAGCAATTCAAATTACAACTATT
>CAMJMP010000069.1 GCA_946407055.1 uncultured Mycoplasmatota bacterium
AGATTAGGTAGAAGAGAATATCGTGGATTAATCTTTGCTTTAATAGCTGGAGCTATCTACTTATTAATCTTCATTTACAATATAATTCCAGGATTACCATTCTCTGGTAAATTCCTAGATTATAGTCAAAACTATTACATAGATAAGTTATTTAACTTTAACTCATTCTTCAGTAACGGTTTCGTCTTCATTATTACAATATTCTTTATTATTTTAGGTCTGTTCTACGGAATAGGTGCTAAAACAATAAAGAATAATAATGATTTCTGTGAATATTTAGCACACTCATTAGATGGTACAGGACGTACAATCATAATCATATTATTGGGTTCTATCCTAATTAATATCTTTAAGAAGAGTAATATTGGTGTAGTATTAACTATCTCCCTAGCTAATATAATTGGTAGTGGTAAGATAACAGGATTATTACTAATAGTTGCTTTATTCGGTACAAGTGCTTTATCAACACTGTTCTTAACTGGACCAAATGTTAAATGGGCAGTACTATCTACAGTTGCAGTACCAGCATTTATGAATAGTAGTTTAAGTCCTGAGTTTGCTCAATTAGTAACTCGTTTTGGTGAATGTATGACATTAGGTCTAACACCATTACTAGCTTACTTCACAATTTATATTGCTTATATTGAAAAATATAATCAAGATGAGAAACCAATAAGTTTCTTTAAAACATTAAAATATCAAATACCATTTAGTATCTATGTAGGACTATTATTATTAGCTATTTTATTAGCATTCTACTTAATAGGAATACCTCTAGGAATAGGTGGCGTAATAACAACATAAAAACAATTGAATAATCAATTGTTTTTTTATATAATAGTCAAGGAATTGAGGTGTATTAACATGTCATTAAAAGCAGGAATCGTAGGTTTACCTAACGTTGGTAAATCAACACTATTTAATGCCATTACAAAAGCAGGTGCCTTAGCGGCTAACTATCCATTTGCAACAATCGAACCAAATGTTGGTGTAGTTACAGTACCTGATAAAAGATTAGATTTTCTAAAAGAATTATATGTACCTAAAAAAGTAGTACCAACTACATTTGAATTTACTGATATAGCAGGATTAGTTAAAGGTGCTTCAACAGGTGAAGGATTAGGAAATAAATTCCTATCTCATATTAGAGAAGTAGATGCTATTGTTGAAGTAGTAAGATGCTTCGAAGATAGTGAAATAACTCACGTAGAAGGAAAAATAGATCCAATCAGAGATATGGAAATTATTAATACAGAATTAATCTTAGCAGACTTAGAAATAGTAGAAAGTAGAATATCTAAAATAGAAAAGAAAGCTACAACTACTAAAGAAAAAGAAGCCTTATTAGAATTAAATGCTTTAAATAGATGCAAAGAAGCATTATTAAAAGGAGAACCACTAAGACGTCTTGATTTTAATAAAGACGAATTAGCTGTTTTAGCTGGTTTCAATTTCATTACAATGAAGAAGATTATCTACGCTGCAAACGTTAACGAAGAAGATGCTATAGCAGGTACAAACGATTATATTAAACAAGTAGAAGAATATGCTAACAAAGAAGGTTCTAAAGTAATCATAATGTGTGCTAAATTAGAAGAAGAATTATCTGGCTATGCCGATGAAGAAAGAAAAGCCTTCATGGAAGACTTAGGATTAAATGCTTCTGGTTTAGACCAATTAATTAAAGCAACATATGACTTATTAGGTTTAAAAACATTCCTAACAGCTGGACCTGATGAATGCCGCGCCTGGACATTTAAAAATGGGATGAGCGCTCCTCAATGTGCAGGAATTATTCATACAGATTTCCAAAAAGGATTTATCAAAGCAGAAGTAATGTCATATAGTGACCTAGAAGCTTTAGGAAGCGAAAAAGCAGTACAAGAAGCAGGTAAATTAAGACTTGAAGGAAAAGACTACGTAATGCAAGATGGAGATATCTGTTATTTCCGTTTCAATGTAACAAAATAAGAAGACAAGTAATTGTCTTCCTTTTTTTAAAAAAGATTTACAAGAGAACAAATGAATGCTATAATATGGCTCGAGTAAGAAATTTACTCCTTGCTTTATTTTTAGATAAAGCCAAAAGACCATAAGGAGGTGTAACAAATGAATAATTATGAAATGATGTTTATCGTAAAAGCTACTATGGAAGCTGATCAAGTTAAAGCAACAGCTGAAGGTATGAAAAATATCGTTACTGCTGAAGGCGGAAAAGTTGTTGAATTAAAAGAACTTGGCGAAAAGAAACTAGCTTATCCAATTAAAAAAGAAATTAATGGTTATTATTTTGTTATGACAGTTGAAGCAACTAAGGAAGCAGAAGCAGAACTTAATCGTAAAGCTGGACTAGATGAAAACATTTTAAGACATTTAATTATTAAATTAGATGAGGAGTAAGAAATATGAATAGAGTAGTATTAGTAGGAAGATTAACAAAGGATCCTGAGTTACGTACAACATCAAGTGGAATTAGCCAAACAAGATTTACTTTAGCAGTAAATCGTCGTGGTACTGGCGAAAATGGCCAAAGAGAAGCTGATTTTATTAGTTGTGTTGCATGGAGAGGAACTGCTGAAGCAATAGCTAAATACCTTAAGAAAGGTAGAGAATTAGCTGTTGAAGGAAGAATCCAAACAGGTAGTTACGATGCTCAAGATGGAACAAAGAGATATACAACTGACGTTGTTGTAGATAACTTTACTTTTATCGGTAGTGGATCTGGAGCTAATACAAGTGATATTGATAATGGTCCATCTAACGACATAGCTACAACTGATATCAGCGATGATCCATTCAAAGATTTCGGCGATGAAGTAGCACTAAGTGATGATGACCTACCATTCTAAGAAGGAGGAAATTAAAAATGGCTGAATTTTATCGTAAGAAAAAGAAAATTTGCCAAATGTGTGCTGGAAAAAGCGTAGATTACAAAGATGTAATGATCGTTTCTAAATATATTAATGAAAAAGGAAAGATAATGCCTCGTCGTATGACAGGTGCTTGCGCAAAACATCAAAGACACATTGCAAAACAAATTAAATGGGCTAGATATATGGCATTACTACCATATGTTAAATAGTTAAATATTAATACTCTTATAAAGAGTATTTTTTTTGTGTTTCTTTTGAATAATGACCAATAATATGATATTATAATTACATAATAGGGAAGAATAGAGGCGGTTATTCATGAAATTAATGTTATTTTCACAACAAAGAACAACTGAATACTTTTTACCAAATCAAATTTCAGGTAGCTATAACTTTGGTGAAGACCCAGCAACTGAAATAAAACTATTCAAAGTAGATGCCGTAGATGAAAAATGGATAATCAAACCTCTAGATGATTCTCTTCTTATGCATAACAACGAAATTAAAGATGAATTAGAATTAGTAGAAAATGATTTCTACGTAATAAAGAAAGAAGAAGACAGCTTTCTTGTTTTAACAGGCCCAACTTTTGAACCAGGCTATAAGATTTACGAATACAACAATGAAGTGGATGTATTAGTAGGAAATTCAGACGAATGTAATTTAAGATATAACTGCCCATACTTATCTGGTATAGCAATTGAAATTATTAAGACTAGTGAAGGCTTAAAACTAGCTAATAGTATGGAGACTCTAGTTTATATTAATAATGAAGCTTTAACAGTAAGAGAATGTGAATTAAAAACTGGAGATGTTATCAATATTTTTGGTTTGAAAATAATTGTCTTAGAACAAACCTTAATGATAAACAGTCCATTTGGTGGTACAGTTCTAAATGCCATGTCATCTGGACTAGTTGAATGCCCAATTACAACAGAAAAATATGCTAATACAGAAGTAAAAGATATAGATTTATATGATAAAAAAGACTATTTCTCAAAGTCACCTCGTATTAGAAGAATAATAGAAGAAAAAGATTTAAAGATAGATAAACCACCAGAACCAGAAAAAGCTGATGAAATGCCTTTAATTTTAACAGCTGGACCAATGATAACAATGGCTTTGACTTCATGTATGACTCTTTTAACTACAATTACAAGTCTTAATAGTGGAAAAACACAAATACAAGATGCATGGCCAAGCTTAGTAACTGGTGTATTAATGCTGGTTTCAAGTTTACTATGGCCATTGGTAACAAAGGCTTATAACAAACACTCTCAAAGAGAAAAAAGAAAAGTAATAATTGATTTATATACTAAATACCTTGAAAAGAAAGAAGCCGAACTAAAAAAGGAAATAATCAATCAAAAGAATATTTGGGAAGAAAATTTATTACCAGTTACTGAATGTTTGAAGATAATTAATTCAAAGAAAAACAACTTCTGGTGTAAGAGATCAGAACAAAGCGATTTCTTATCAGTAAGAGCTGGAATAGGTAAAGTACCACTAAAAGTAAAAGTAGAATGGCCAGAAGATGGTTTCTCAATTGAAGAAGACGACTTAAAAGAAATGGCCGAAGCTTTAATTGAAGAATATAAATATATTGATGAGTGTCCACAAGAGTATTCTTTCTCAAACAATTTCTTAACAGCTATAATGGGAGTTGAAAGGAAATGCTATGGATTTGTAGATAACGTATTATTACAATTAATGACATTTTATTGTTATGATGAATTAAAAGTAGTAGTATTTACAGATGAATCAAGAATGGCTAATTGGGATTACTTAAAATATAGTAATTTCTGCTTCACAAATGACAAATCTGTAAGATTCTTTGCAGCAAATATAGAAGAAGGAAAAGAACTTGGTAATTACCTACTTCAAGATCTTCTTGTTAAGAAACAATACTTTGAAGAAGCTGCAGCAGCAAAGAAAGCCCAAGCAACCGACCAAGATGGCGAGGGAGCAAAAGAATCAGATGGAGCAATTCCATATTCAAAGCCACATTACTTAATAATATGTGACAATTATAATGCTTACAAGAAAACAGAATTCTTCAAAACTTTAGTTGAATTGGACGGTAACATTGGTTACAGTACAATTATCATTGAAAAGAACTTAGATAGATTACCTAGTAAATGTATTAACTTTATTAACTTAAATGAAGGATCATCTGGTATTCTTAAAAATTCATATGAAAAAGCTGAAATAGTTGATTTCCATGATGAAATAGACTTTAGAATCAACATGATGGAAATAACTAAATCACTATCTAACATTCCAATAGAAATCGAAGGAGAAGGAGCGAATCTTCCAACCGCAATTGATTTCCTAGAAATGGAAAAGGTAGGTAAAGTTGAACAATTAAATATCTTAAATAGATGGAATACAAATGATTCAACTAAGAGCTTAAAAGCAGAAGTTGGTGTAGATGAAGAATTAAATCTTATGTATCTAGACCTACATGAAAAATATCACGGACCACATGGACTTATCGCAGGTACTACTGGTTCAGGTAAATCAGAATTCATTATTACATATATTTTATCTATGGCAATGAACTATAGCCCTGATGATGTAGCGTTTATCTTAATCGACTACAAAGGTGGAGGTTTAGCTTATGCCTT
>CAMJMP010000070.1 GCA_946407055.1 uncultured Mycoplasmatota bacterium
AACAAGAAAATATTAAAGAATTAATAGAAACAATTAAAAAATATCTAACAGATAATCTTCGTTATTTTGATGATGATATGATTACAAGCAGTAGTATAAGCTTTATGTCTTCAGAATTAGTAAGAGAAAAACTATTAAGAATGACTGAAGAAGAAATACCACACAGCATTACTTGTGTCACATCAAAATTTGAAGAGAAAAAAGATATTATCAATATAACAGTAGATATAATTGTTGATCGTGACCCAATTAAAAAGATTGTAATTGGTAAGAATGGTTCTTTACTTAAAGCCGTTGGTATTGAAGCAAGAAAAGATATTGAAAGCTTACTAGGTAAACAAGTATATTTAGAACTATATGTCAAAACAATTAAAAACTGGCGAGATAAAGAAAGATATTTCAAAGAACTAGGTTTCAATGAATTAAATGATTAAAACAACCACAAAAGGTTGTTTTTTTAGTATAATAATGATGGACGTGGTATGTATGATACAGAAAGTAGAAGGCATCGTTATATCCGAAACACCATATGCAGAATCATCTAAGATAATTAATATTATTACTAAAGAATATGGTGTAATCGGTTTGATGTGTAAAGGCGTAAAAAGGCTTAAAAGCCCTTTAAGAACTAAAACATTAAAGTTCACTTATGGTAATTTCCATATTTATTATAAGCAAGATAAATTATCTACTTTAGCTGATGTTGATATCATCGATAATCTTCGTAACATAAAAGAAGATGTTGAACTAATAAGTTATCTAACCTATATAACAGATCTAACATACCAAGTTACTAAGCAGAATAATGATCCAAAAATCTTTGATTTATATAAAAGTGTTATTCTAAAACTAAACGAAAAACAAGATCCATTGGTCCTAACCAACATTTTAGAATTAAAATATTTAGATTACCTAGGTGTAGGTTTAAACTTAGATTCCTGTATTAAATGTGGAAACAAAAGAAACATTGTAACTCTCGACCCTGATGAAGGTGGCTTTATCTGCAAAGATTGTTACACTGATGAAAAAATCTTAAGTCCAACCAGTATTAAATTAATAAGAATGTATTATCTAATTGAAATACCATCTATTTCCAATATAAGTATCAAAAAAGTCAATGCTTCTGAAATTAATTATTTCTTAGACAAGTACTATGAAAGATACACAGGTCTATATTTAAAAAGCAAAGAATTCTTAAAAGCAATAAACAAGTTAGATATTTAACTTGTTTTTTTTCTAACAATAGGTATAATAGTTTGTACCAAAGGAGAATTATTATGGAAGCGATAAAAGAAATTATAGAATCTCTTGAAATTCCTGAAAAAAAGAAAGCCTTTAACGAAAGAAGAGAATTAATTTCAAAAATCAAATTCACAATGTCAGAACTAGAAAAAAATAGAATGGTAGCATTATATGCTTATAACCTAGAAAACATACCATTAGAACAAGATGAAACTAAAAGGAAAAAATTAACTTTAGCAAACGCTATGTTATTACATAGAGAACCAGATGTTGAAACATATGAATCTTTAAGAAAAGATCTAGCTAAAACAGATACTGTAACTGAAGAATATTATAAGTCAATTCAAAAAGATTTAAGAGAAGAATTATTAGATTTAAAACTACCAGAAATATATATTTATCAAGGCTTATTAGATGTAAGTAACTTCGTTGTGTGTAGACATATAATTGTACCTAATACTATTCAAACTATCGAAAGTGATAACGAAGTAGAAAAAGTAATATATCCAGTAAAGCCAATGGAATCAAAAAATAAACTAAATGGCTTCTACAACAGAACTAGTTTTAGATACTTAGAAGCAATGACAGAAGATTATTCATTCTCACTAGAAGGAAAAAACCTAGGAAGAATAAAATAATTGACTAAATAAATTAATTTGTTATAATTAATTCATACAAGTGATGAAGGGCTTGGCAACCTGGAGCTATATACAATAAAGGTGATTTCTTCTAGAAATAAGTAGGATGGAACCGCGGATTATCTAATTCGTTCCTACCAATTTCTAGGAGTTTTTTTATTAGAAAGAAGGAATAAAAAATGGCTAATGAATTTAAAATGGAAGATATTGTTAATTATTGTAAGCAATATGGTTTTGTCTTCCAAGGAAGTGAAATCTACGGAGGTTTATCAAACACTTGGGATTACGGTCCTTTAGGAAGAGAATTAAAAGAAAACATAAGAAGAGCATGGTGGAAAAAGTTTATCCAAGAAAATCCATATAACTATGGATTAGATTCTGCAATCCTTATGAACCCTGAAGTATGGGTTGCATCAGGTCACGTAACTAACTTTAACGACCCATTAATGGATTGTAAAAAATGTAAGGCAAGACATAGAGCAGATAAGTTAATTGAAGATTTTACAGAAGGTAAAGAAACTGCTGATGGATGGGATAATGAAAAGATTGAAAAATTCATCGCTGATAACAAGATTGCTTGTCCTAAATGTGGAGCAACAGATTTCACACCAATTCGTAAGTTCAACTTATTATTTGAAACACATCAAGGTGTTACTGAAGACTCTAAAGCTAAAGTTTATCTACGTGGAGAAACTGCTCAAGGAATATTCGTTAACTTCTTAAACGTTCAAAGAACAATGAGAGCTAAATTACCATTCGGTATTGGTCAAACTGGTAAGAGTTTCCGTAATGAAATTACACCAGGAAACTTCATCTTCCGTGTTCGTGAATTTGAACAAATGGAACTTGAATTCTTCTGCAAACCAAATACTGACCTAGAATGGTTTGGTTATTGGAAGAATTACTGCATTGACTGGTTAAAATCATTAGGTATTAAAAATGATAAATTAAGATACAGAGATCATGCTAAGGAAGAATTATCATTCTATAGTAAAGCAACAACTGATATTGAATTCTTATTCCCAATGGGATGGGGCGAATTATGGGGTATTGCTGATCGTACAGATTACGACCTAGGAGTTCATATGGAACATTCTAGTCAAGATTTAAGATATCTAGACCCAGAAACAAACGAAAAATACTTACCATATGTAATTGAACCATCTTTAGGATTAGATCGTGCTTTCTTAGCATTTGTATGCAACGCCTATGAAAAAGAAACATTAGAAAACGGCGATGAAAGAGAAGTATTAAAGATTCATCCAGCACTAGCTCCAGTAAAAGCAACTATCTTACCTTTAATCAAAAAGGTACACAGTGAAAAAGCTATGGAAATCTATGCTGAATTATGCAAACATTTTAACGTTTCATATGACGAATCAGGATCAATTGGTAAGAGATATAGAAGAAATGATGCTGTAGGTACACCTTTCTCAATAACAGTAGATGACGAAACACTAGAAAACGGCACAGTTACTGTTAGAGATAGAGATACAATGGAACAAGTTAAAATAACAGTTAAAGAATTACCTAAGTATATTTCTAATAAAATAGAATTCTAATAAAAGGTTGAGTTTTCAACCTTTTTTAATTTCATTTTGGCTTAAAATTATTGATTATTTATTTTTAATTAGATATAATTATAGAGTAAACATAGTATAGGAGGCTTACACATGGGAAAAGGCAAAGGTATATTAGGAATATTTGGTGCAGACACTGAAGAAATTATAGATGACATTGATGAACAAGGCTATGTAGAACCAGAAGAAGGCGATACAGGTAACAAAATGATTTTGTTAGAACCAAGAGCTTATTCAGAAAGTCAACAAATAGCAGATCATTTAAAACATCGCAATAGCGTTGTAGTTAACTTAAAAAGAGTTACATCAGATCAAGCTAAGAGAATAATCGACTTCCTAAGTGGATGTATCTATGCCATCGGCGGAACAATGCAAAAAGTTGGTGTTGGAATTTATCTATGTGCACCTAAAAACGTTAACGTTCAAGGTAAGATAAGTGAAGATAACAAAGATAAAGATAAAGAATCAACTGAAGAAGAAATTGAATGGTAATTAACTAAACATTATAGTTGGGTAGGTGAGTTATGAGAAAATTTAACACTAGTATTAGCGGCTATAATAAAGATGAAGTTAATGCTTTTGTTAATCAAGTTGTTAAAGAGTACGAGAGTATGTTAATCAAACTCAAAAACCGTGACGAAGAAATCAAAAAACTTGCATCACGATTAGACCATTATGAAGGAATGGAAAGTGCTCTAAACAAAGCTATGCTTGTAGCAGAAGACTCATCTAACAAAATAAGACAATTAGCCAAAGATGAAGCAAATATAATCATCGAAAATGCTAAGAAAAATGCTTCTAGAATCGTTAACGATTCATTAATCAAAGCTGAAAGAGTTGATATGGAAGCAGACCAACTAAAAAGAAGATTAAAAATATATAAAGCTCGTATCAAACAAGTTGTAGAAGAACAACTTGAAATGGTAAATGATATCGATCAAATAGAATATTAGACAGGTTTCCTGTCTTTTTATTTTGATAAACTATAGAACAATAAACTAAATTATGATAATATATTAAATGATTAATACAGGTGGTTTTATGAAAAAAAGTCTAAAATTATTAGTAGTCCTATTATCAATATTATTACTAACTGGTTGTGGTAAAGAAAAAGGTTACAATCTTATTGAAGTAACTGGTTCTGAACTAATAGAAGCCATATACAATAAAGAAGAGTTTATTTATGCAACCATTAATCCTAACAATGAAACAGGTCAAAACTTCATGCGTGATTTAAGAAGAGTTGCTAAACAACATCACACAGATATTTATTATTTAGATAATACCAAAGTTAACTTCTACGCTGATGAATCAATCTATATTATTAATGGTGTAGATACTAGAAAAAATGCTTATTTCTTTACAGGTGATGGCAATGCAATCTATGAATACACTAACTATAAAGATATAGAAAAGAACTTACAAAATTGTAAAAGTAATAAAATAACTACAATTATTCCGGATTCCGATAAAAAGCAAGAACTGGAATTAGCCAAAGAAGCTTATAAAGAGGGAAAACTAGCAGAATCATTTAAACACTTGAATGAAAGCTGGACACTAAAAGAATCTAAAGATTTCTATAAAAATAGTAAATACTTTAAATTAATTCACGAATGGGAATACAGGAATGTTGGTCAAAAGAACATCGTTATTAAAAAATTTGCCATGTTCAACGTCGCTGACTATGCATTTACTTACACATATAGTGGCCCTAAAGATGAATACAAAGAACCATTAGCAAAAGATTATACAGAATATACAACTATTGTAAAAGATGATAAAATATATGTAGAAAAAGATGGAGAATACGTTGAGAGGTTTAAAATAATATCTCTAACAGATGATGAACTAATTCTTGAAGAAGAAAACGTTCAAACAGTTTATAGCGTGAATGAAAAGGAGAATAGCAATGAAAGGAATTAAAATATTTTTTCTATTATTAATCGTAATTTGTTTAACAGCATGCGGTAAAAATTATGTAGGTTATTGGTGCAACTATCAAGAAACA
>CAMJMP010000071.1 GCA_946407055.1 uncultured Mycoplasmatota bacterium
TATAAGATTAATTTAGGTGAGTATGATCCATTATTATATGATTATACTTATGAACCTAATTTTAAATTAGACATAGATAAAATGAAACAAGTAGCTGAGCTATTTAAAGGTGTCCATGATTTCAGAAACTTTGTGGCCGGTGAAAGAGATAATTATGATTGTATTATTTATAATATAGATTTTGAGATTGAAGATAATATTTTAAATATTATATTTGAAGGTAAGAGCTTTTATAGATACATGGTTAGAAATCTAGTGGGTGCTATGATTGAAGTAGGAAGAGGTAAAGAAGATATCTCTAAAGTTGAAAAGATGCTTAGTTTAGAGGAAAATACATCTCTTTTTACAGCACCTAGTAATGGTTTGTATCTAGAAAGTGTCATATATGATGAAAATTAATTGAAAAGTGCTGATTTTATTTGACTTTTTAGTTAGTATCACATATAATTTTAATCGGTACATTTTATTTGTTGAAGTTTGTTAGCCCTGGGAAAGCGAAGCAGATGGAGACGATGAAAGGAAAAAAAGATTATGAATTCATTTATGGAAAAGAAAGAAACTGTAGATCGTAAATGGTATGTAATCGATGCAGAGGACGTAGTTTTAGGTAGATTAGCTACTAAAGTTGCTACTGTATTAAAAGGTAAACATAAACCTACTTATACACCTCATATCGATTGCGGAGACTATGTTATCGTTGTTAACGCTGACAAAGTTAGATTAACTGGAAAAAAATTATCAGACAAAATGTATTATAACCACAGCGGATATACTGGAGGATTAAGAGAAAGAAATGCTCAAACAATGATCGAAAGATATCCAGAAGAAATGGTTGAAAGAGCTATTAAAGGTATGTTACCAAAAGGACCTTTAGGAAGACAAATGTTTAAGAAATTATTTGTTTACGCTGGGCCTGAACATGAACATGCAGCTCAAAAACCAGAAGAATTGAAAGTTGACTAGGAGGTTTTAAATTATGGCAGATAATAAAGTATGGACAGCTACTGGACGTAGAAAACGTTCTGTTGCTCAAGTTAGAATGACTGCTGGTAAAGGTAAGATTACTGTTAATGGTAAAGATGTTAACGAATATATGCCTTTCGCAGTATTAGTAATGGATTTAAAACAACCATTAGTTGCAACTGGTAATGAAGACAAGTTTGATATTGATGTTACAGTTAGAGGCGGCGGTTTCTCAGGACAAACTGGTGCTATTAGATTAGGTATCACTAGAGCTTTATTAGCATTCGATGCAGATGCTGATCAAAGTAGAGAAGATGCTTATCGTAAAGTTCTTAAAACTAACGGATTTGTTACAAGAGATCCAAGAGTTAAAGAACGTAAGAAACCAGGTCTTAAGAAAGCTCGTAGAGCTCCACAATTCTCTAAGAGATAGTTTACAGAGTTTCGGAAAGTTCGTTTTATACGAACTTTTTTTATTGCAGTAAAAGTTGTTTTTTTCGTATTTTATAATATAATAACAACTATCAGAGGGGATAATTATGGAATATAAACCAAATGC
Organism: uncultured Mycoplasmatota bacterium; assembly: GCA_946407055.1. Classification (GTDB taxonomy): domain Bacteria; phylum Bacillota_I; class Bacilli_A; order RF39; family UBA660; genus Coprovivens. The sequence goes on from CAMJMP010000071.1 coordinate 1,523, forward strand.
TTATGAAAGAGATGTACTAGATACTTTTAAAAAGGTAGTTGAAAAGACTGGTTATTTAAAAGAATTTTATTTTGAAGAACACAATTATGGTTGTGGTGGAATGAGTATAGTTAAACAATTTGGTAAATGGACTTCTTATGTTTATGAGAAGGGGTGTAAGATTGGTCAAAGATGGTATGATGATGTATATGATTTAGTAGTAGATGCTTTTGAAACATTAAGTAAAAGTGCTACTGATTATTGTAAGGATAATTTCCCTAGTAAAATGTATTTTGAGATTAGAGAAGATGTAAGAGTTAATAAAAAATATAGATTATACGGTACTATGAATATGCTTGATATAGTTCCTGGTGCTGTTTATCCTGTATTTGAAGATGAAGATCATGTACTATACTTTGGAGATGCTCAAACTGATTGTCAAACTTTGACTAGATATACAGATTTCATTCCAATTAAAGAATCTGCTCTTAAGTTGGTTAGACCACTTACTGAAACTGATAATGTATTAGTTGGTATTCAAGATTATTACAAAATTACACATAGTGCTTTATGTGCTACTGAATTTGCAAAAGATAAAATATTTATTGGTGATGTTCTTCATTACTTAGAGTTCATTAAATCTTTTGAAACTGATGATGAAGAATATGCTAAAGAACTTGAAAAAGAAGCAAAAGAACTTGATTGGGTGATCAATGGTCAATGGGATGAAAATGATTATTTTTCAAGCGAAGCAGAGTTTACTGATCACTTACGTTTACAAAAAGGAATCGCTAAATAAAAGACGGTCGTATGACTGCTTTTTTTATGTTTGATTTTTAAATAACAATTCTATATAATGTTCTTAGGATGTGATGTTTTAATGCCAAATTTTTGTGAAAACTGTGGGGAAAAGTTGAATCCAGGGCAAGATGTTTGCTTAAAGTGTGGAAAGATGATTAAAAAAGTTAAAGAGGAAGTTAAAGCCGAAGAAGAAGGAGATTTTTCTAAAGCAAGTAATGGATTCTCAATATATTTTATAGTTTCTGGTATTGTAATGATTATTTTGTCCTTATTGTTGTTTTTGTCTTTAGGATATTATGCTGATAGTCTATTAGAAGATTATGTTCCTTTTCTTTTCGGTTTACCAGCAGTAGCAGCCATGATTGGTGGAATTATTTCTATTATTATGAGAAAAAATAAAACAGGTATTATTTCAGCTGCCTTCTTTTATTTAGCTGGAGCTTTGATTAATACTATTGGTGTTTGCATGATAGAGGAAAGATTTGATATTTCAATTTTTAGTATTGCGTCTGTTGTATTTTTTTCACTTCATCTTTATTTTTCTGGTAAGATTGAAAACTAACACTCGTTTTGTTGAGTGTTTTTTAATTAATAAAAAATCATTAAAAAGCATTTTGATATATTGATACAAAATGCTTTTTTTTATATAATATTAATAGAATATATAGGGTGAAGATATGAAGAAGAAAAATTCATTTTTAAAATATACAATATTATTTTTAATATTCTTACTAATAGGTATAGCGATAGGAGTTTTTGGTAGTAAATGGTATTTTGCTAGAAAACCGAAGGCAGATACACCTTCTGCAGAAAAAGCAGAGGAAGAAAAGCCAGTACAAATTGTTAATATATCTGATGATAGTTCTTATTCAGCATTAATTAATGAATTATATACTTATTTAGATAGAAATCCTATGTATTACAATAGTAGAGGATTTGATATAACTAAAGCATCTAATGAAGTTAAATTAAGCTTAACTTATCAATATATGATTAATAATAAGAAAGATACTATTGGTGTTTTAGCTTCTTCTTGGGATGGAACTACTTGTCCATTTAATGATGGATTAAATTCATTTATAGTTGATGGACCGGGTTTAGGATGTACTGTTAGTAGTTTTACTCAAGCCCAAGTTTTAGCAAACTTTAAAAAGCTATTTGGTGATATTGGATTAGATGTATCTACAAACTTTATTGGTAAAGATGGTAAGATGTGTATCTTAGTTGGAGATATCTATACTTGTGGTAGAACTACTGGTGGAGTTTATACTGGTTCCTTGACACCAAAGATGGATGTGTTAAAAGTAGAAAAATATAATGAAGATATAGTATTTACAGAGAAAGGTTACTTACAGGATACTAGAAGTAATGTAACTAATGGAGATGGTAATAATTACTTACATTCTTCAGATAGTACTGAATATTATCATGAATTGAAGAGTTCCGAAAATTTATATTTCATTCATACATTTAAGAAAAATGAAGATGGTACATATACGTACTTAAAAACGACAACCAGAGAGAAAAAAGATAGTTAATTATCTTTTTTTTTGGTAAGATTTATATAGGTGATATAGTGTGATCAATAAGTATTTAAGTGAATTATTAGAAAAGCACAATATAGAAGTATCTGAAGATAATGAAGAAAATATCAGAAGATGGAATGACTTTGTAGATAAATGTGATTTAGATAGTATTTCTAATGATGAAGTTCAATTAGAATCTAATTATTTAAAAACAGAGTTGATTAAACATAAACCTGTTAATATTTTTGAATTGTTGTCAATAATTCCTGTTAAGGATTATAGTGATAAGATACTTTTTTATAATGATGACTTAGCTTCAGTATTTATTGATGCTATGGCTGTGCCAGCTGCTGCAGATACGGGCGACAGAGGAGATAAACAACACTGTGTTTACTACTATAATGGCATAAATTTGCGTAAGAAATTAAATATGTTTACTAAGGATAAACCCATTAATGAAGGTGAAGTAGTAATAACTAGATCTTATAATGTTCCATGTGATTTTATAATGCACGTAAATTATGATTATAAAGATATTTCAGCGAGTATTATTAACATATTAGAGTGTAGTAGAGTTAATATGGTTAAATCAGTATTAATTGATATAGATATGAACGATTTGGAAATGTACAAAACTGTTTATGATAATGTATGTAAGTATTTGGATAAATATAATGCATTATTCGATAAAGTAATTATATATGTTAATCCAGCAGTTGATATAAGAGAATTAGAAAAGGAGCTATCATAGCTCCTTTTTAATATTCAAAATATTTCATTTTAGTTTCGTCTTCAATGTCTAAACCAGTAGAATAAGATATATTTGGTATAGATTCTTTTAGCTTATTTAGTGATATCTTGTTGTTTAGATATTTTGTTATTTCTTTGTATATCTTGATTACTTTTTCTTCACTAATATCTAGTAAGTCATCAAATGAATAATCATAAGTCATCTTTTTATAACAAGGATGATTCCATTCTTTGTGGTCTAAGTTTAGGAAATTCATGTTTATGTCAGTAATATGAGTACTATAAGATGATATATAACCTTTACGATGTTTAGTTATTTTATCAAAACCTTTATAGAAGAATCTTTTAATACCATATCTATCATTAATGAAGGTAGCATATAAACGACGAGCAATATCTATACTTTTCTTGTAGATAAAGCCAATGTTATCTTCGTTATATGTTTTTTTGTATGAATTGTTAAGTAAATCTATTATTTCTGGAGATAGATTAGGTTTACCTATGATATCTCTAGCAACATTACAATATTTATAATCTTTTTTAAATGTTTTTTTATAATAGAAGGCATCTAGATCTCTTTCCATGTGACCATGTTCACCAGCGTATTTAAAGGTTTCTGGTCTATCTTTATAAAAAGTTCCTGTTTTATAGAAGATAAATGGATGACAAGTTGAATCTAGAACATAGTGAGTAATATAACCAAATAATAAAGCCATTGCATCAGAATTATTATCTAGTTTTTTTTCTTGAATTTCTAAAATCATATTAATTAGAAAATCTTGAGTTTTTTCCCAATGACCTACATGGCCAAAATGGTTTATATGTCTTGTTTTTTTACGATTTAATGTCTTGTAATAGAATAGATAATCATGACTTTGAGAGA
>CAMJMP010000072.1 GCA_946407055.1 uncultured Mycoplasmatota bacterium
AAGTGAGTAATACGTACTGCAGATGGTGTTGTATTAACTCCTTGACCACCATGACCAGAAGCACAATAAGTATCTATTCTTATATCTTCTTCTTTTATTTCAATATTTATTTCTTGATTAATTTCAGGTATTACTAGAACAGATGCAAAAGATGTATGTCTTCTAGCATTAGAATCAAATGGAGAGATACGTACTAAACGATGGACTCCTTTTTCATTCTTTAGGTAACCGAAGGCATATTCACCCTTAATGTGTAGAGTTACAGATTTAACACCTGCTTCTTCACCTGGTTGATATTCGATTACTTCATGAGTGAAACCAAACTTATCACAGAATCTTTCATACATACGAAGTAACATACTAGCCCAATCACAACTTTCTGTTCCCCCTGCTCCAGGGTGGATTTCTAGGTAACAATCACTGGTATCGTACTCGTTAGTAAACAGTGTGTTGATTTCTAGTTCATCGATATCTTTTTGTAATTTATTAAGTTCACTTTCCAATTCATTAGAAAGATCTTCACTATATTCTAGTTCTAATAGTTCTATTACTTCACTATTATCTTTTAATTGTTTATTTATATTGTTATATAAAGTTATTTCTTTTTTTAAAGTAGCTAGTTCTTTATTTATACTAGTTGCTTTGTCTAAATTGTCCCAGAAACCTGGTTCGTTCATTTTTGCTTCTAGCTCTTTTATTTTGTTCTCTTTTTCTTGAACGTCAAAGAGACCTCCCAATAGAGGTTAGTTTTTCTTCTAAGGTTTTAATTGTGTTTTTTAAATCTGATAGTTCCATTTAAATCACCTTATTAATTATATCATATTATTTAAGTTTTAATCTTAGCTCTTCTACTGTAAGCTTACTTACAATATATTGTCTTATTTCACATAATATGTATTGTAAGAATTCACTTGTTGGTATTAAACCTTGGCTAGCCATATAGAAGAATCTTTGAATTAACTCTTTTCTAAAAGTTTTAGTTAATTGAATTCTTGGTAAGATTGAATAAATAATTGTATTGAAAATCTTTGCATAGTTTTTTCTAACTAGTAATAATTCTTTTGATTTTTCATAACAATCAGTATCTATTATATAACCTGTTGATAAGCTTTTATTTATCAACAAGTTTTGGTCGTGCATGTCTTCCATTACCCATCCATCTCTAGATAATGCTCTTACGTCTGCTTCTAGTTCTCTTATAATTCTCAGTAAATCAGATATTAAGAAATCAAGGTCAATGTTTTGAATAGGTTTTCCTTCAACAAATGGAGCTATATAACCATAAAGATTATTATCATCTGCTACAAGCTTAGAAGGTACAATTATTGTTTTAAGATCTATTTTTGATTGTTCTAGTAAGCAATCATGCATATATCTAACATCTTGGTCTTGCATATCTCTAAAGTTTTCTGGAAATTCTTTATACTTATATCCGTTGTTTAGAAGATATGTTATTTTACCATCTTTATTTTCGTAAATGGTTTCTTTTATACCAATGTCAGAAATATACTTTGGTGATACATAACTACTCATAACAAAACCCCTTTTCTATTGGTAATTTTACCATAAAAAAGGGGATAAACCTAATTTATCCCTTATATTTGTTCATCTAAGTTTTTAATATTATTATCTAAGGCATAGTTGGAAACTTCTAAGAAGTTCTTATCATATACAGCTTTTTGTTCCCAAAACATCATCCACATTTCGCCAAAGCCTTTTCCTGTACCAAGTAATTCTTGTACTTTTGGATCGTTCATGGAAATATTATCTTCTTGGTGTTTTAGATCAACTGTATTTCTTTCACCATATAGTTTGGCTTGAATATCACACTCTAATTTATCACATTGGTATGCAAACATGGCTTCTTTTGTCTTACGTTCATCAAATTCTAAAATTATTTTTTCTATTTCTTTACCTTTTACTAGATTCTTAAGTATTCTCTTGATTGCCTTGTGTCCTTCTTCTTCTTTAGTTGCTTTGTCAATTTGGAACATAGTTAAGTCACCAATAATTGTTTCTTCTAGTTCATGAATAGCTAACATTAATATTACTTTCTCTAAGTCTATGTCATATTTGTACTCTGATGCCATCGCTAGAGCTAACATTTGAACGCCATAAACATGTTCTGCAATACTTTCTACTCTATCTGAATTTACATGCCAGTTTTCCCAACCAGTTCTAATAGTATTTTTCAATTTATTACATAGTACATAATAACTAAGTACTTTTTCAGGTTTTTTCATATTATTTCTCCTTATGTATAAGATATTATACTTTATAAAATTAATTATGCAAGATTTACTATTTTATTGTTATAATTATAATGGTGAGACGTATGTATATATTAGGTGCGTGTGATGATGGTGATGTTCTTAATGGCGTAAGAATGTTAGTTATCTTCATGAATATATTTAGAATTGTTGTTCCATTTATTATTATTGGATTTGGTATTAAAGACTTAATGACAGTGGTTACTGGTAATAAAGAAGGTCAAATAAAGACTTCTTTAACGCAATTAGCTAAGCGAATAATTGCTGGTTTGGTTGTGTTTATGTTACCAACACTTGTTAATGCTTTATTAGATATCTTAGTTGATGGGGGAACTAGTTATCAGTATTGTATCGAAAATGCTACACCGGAAGGAATTCAGAAAGCTTATTACAATACGTCTTTAAAGATGTTAGATCAAGCTAAAGAAGATTTAGATGCTGGTGAATTACAAGATGCTTTAGGTTATGCTAAAAGAAATCTGACTAGTGAAAGTCAAAAGAGTGAAATACAAAGTAAGTATGACAAGATACGCGGTTATTTAGATATTCAAGATGAAATATCTATTATGACTAAAAAAGATCAATACAATGATTTAAAGAATAAAGTTAATGGTATTGATGATAGTAATGTTAAAGCTAAGTTATTAGATAAGCTAGAAAAGAAATATAGAACTTTAAATGAAAAAGAAGGAAAACTAAGAAAAGAAAGAGATACCGATGGACCTAATGGAAGTTCTAGTAATGTTCTAAATAGTAATCCTAATATGGCAGATGCTGGTTTAACTGGTGAAATAGTTAAACAAGAAGAAACTGAAACATTAAAAGTTGTTATACGAAAGAGTGGAACTTACTATACTACTCAAGTATGGGTTAAGGATCCATATAATCAATTAAATAAATATGACTCTCCAAATTATGGAAGACAAACATTACATCCTGGTTATTTATTAAAGAAAGCAGTAGAAGAAAGAGGATTATCTGATAAGTTAGTTGTTGGATTTAACGCTAGTGGATTCTATTTAAAGAATGTCTATGATGCTGCTAGTGTTAATTACTATCCAGCTTATGATAAGACTAGCGTTGGTACATTAGTTATTACTGATGGTAAAGTAGTTAGAAATGCTTATGATAAAGCTTATAAGACTTGGTATATTGCTGGTGTAGATAAGAATGGTACGTTAAATATTTATACAGATTCTAAGACTACTGATGCTAATGCTAAGAAACAATGGTCTGAAACAGTTATTAGTGAAATAAGAAATACATTTACTTTTGCTTCACCATTAGTAGAAAATGGTCAAGCAAGTTCAGATACTACTTCAATGCCATCACCTAATGGTAAACCTAAGAGACAAGCTATTTGCCAGATAGATGGTAATAACTTCTTGTTAATTACGGGAAGTGAGTTAAGTAGACAAGATTTAATTGATATTATGCTTTCTGCTAAATGTCAGACTGGTACTAACTTCGATGGTGGTGGATCAATTGCATTACTATGGAAGAGTAAGAATTCTACTACAATAGATACTGTTGTAGGTAATAATAGAGATCTGACTGAAGTTGGTTATTTCTCAGAACAATAAAAAACTATCTTAATGATAGTTTTTTTATTCTTCTCTTGTAAATTTTAACGTTGGTAAATCATTTGAATAAGCAGTTATACGATTTTTTCCTGCTTCCTTAGATTTATATAAAGCAACATCAGCTTCTTTCATTGCTTCTTCTAAGCTACATTCTTCAGGTTTATAAGAATAACCTATACTAACTGTTATTTCATGATCTAAATTTGGAACTCTAACACTTGTTAAAATTGTTTGTCTTATGGCTTCTGCTCTATTCTTTATAATGTCTTCAGTACAGTCAACAAATACTATGCAGAATTCATCACCACCAAAACGGCAAGTGTAATCTTTTGCTCGTGTATGAGTTTTTAGGATTGATCCAACTCTTTTTAAAACTCTATCACCAACGTCATGGCCATAGGTATCATTAATTGTTTTAAAGTTATCAACGTCCATCATTAAGACACCGCTGAATTCTCTTACACGTTTTAAGGCACGGCGATTGCTAAGACCAGTTAAAGCATCAATATTAGCAATCTCTGTTAGATAATTTCTTTCATCAATTAGTTTTTTTACTAATACTAATAATTCTTTATCCTCTACACCTTTTAATCTTTCCCATAATTCTTTTATATAGTCATCACTTTCATGCATAAATTATTTCCCTTTCTATTTTGTTAAAGAAAAACTTTTGTCTATTAGTTTTTCTATTAATTTCATTGATACTGAGCCATCTAATAAGATGGATATCCAATATTTTTTATTCATGTGATATGCTGGTAAGACACCTTGATTCTTAATTAAATCTTCTACATCCTCTGGTGGTGTCTTAACATTTAATACATAAACTATTTCTTTGGAATCTATTCCTACTTTGTTATATGGTATGTCCATAATAATTCCAAACCATTTAGCTTCTATATGTTTAAATACACAAGTGTTAGGTGAATCTGCAAATAGGTATGATGGTTTTATATCATATTTGTTTTTAATATAATCCATTACCTTTTTAACATAGTTATTTGAATAATCTTTTTCATAACATGTTGATAAGATATCTTTTATCAACAAATCAAATTCTTCTCTTATTTCCCCTACATATTCCCCATTAATTGTTTCAATATAGAATGGCATATATTCTTCTTTAGTATTATTATCTATTACAGAAGATAATACTTTATTAGATATGATTTCTATATGAAATATAAAGTCTTTATTATTAGATTTCTTTTCTAAAATAAACGTATCTTTATTTTGTTTAAAACCATATTTTAATAGTTTGTTTTTTTGATATTTAAATCTATTAAATTGTTGGGAAATATCGTGCATATTACCACCTAGGTCCTTATTATAACAAAAAACTAGTAAAATACTACTAGTTTTTTTCTTCCTTTGGTTTTTTAGATAATCTCATTATATCTTCTTTTGTTGGATTATCTAATCTTTTTTGAATTGCTTTATAAAATTGTTTGCAATAAAACATCTCTTTATCAAATTCTTGAACCTTCATATGATATTTTATTTGCCAATCTGGTAATAGAAAAGCAATACCATTTCTTAA
>CAMJMP010000073.1 GCA_946407055.1 uncultured Mycoplasmatota bacterium
TCTTCTATTCTCTTTAATGATAACATAATAAAAAAAAGAAATAAAACTATTTCTTTTTCTTTTGATCTTGATTACGTGAAGCAAGTTCTTCTTCGATTGTACGATTTGTTTCTTTTAAGTTTTTCTTCATTAAACTTTCTATTTCTTTGTACAATTTTTCATTAGCTGCTTCTAAATCCATATTCTTTGATACTTTAAATGGTTTACCAAATCTAACCATTAAGTTATGTTTCTTTTTATCATAATCACCAGTTACACAACTTGGGATGATTGTAGCTCCAGTTTTTTGAGCCATAGATACAGTACCAAATTTAAATGGTAATAAGAAGACATCATTAGTTTTGTTTCTTGTTCCTTCTGGGAATAAACCAATTGCTCCACCATCATTTAATACTGCTAGTGCTCTTTCTTTAGCTGAATCATCATGGATCTGTCTATTAACAGGTATGCAACCAGCTGCTTTGAAGAACCAAGCAACTTTTTTATCATCGAAGTATTCTTTTTTAGCCATATAATGGATTACTCTTTTAGTAGCCATAATAGCAAAACATTGATCAAAAACATGTTTATGATTAGATACTATTAGAATAGGACCTTTTTTTGGAATTACCTCTTTATTAATTATTATAGGTTTATATTTAAGTTTAAATATTAATCTTAATAATGGAGAGAAAACTTTATAAGGCCAGTTTAATTCTTTATTCTTCTTTGCCATATCTTTCCTCTGCTCTCTTTTCCATATTTTCTTGTTGTAATTTTTTAAAGTCTACTTTACCAACAATAGTTTTTGGTAAAGCTTTACGGAATTCCCATTCTTTTGGAATTGAGTAATGGGCTAAATTCTTTTTACATAGTTCTAATAATTCTTCTCTTAGTTTTGGTGTTTCAGAGTATCCTTTATTTAATGCAATATAAGCTTTAGCTACTTCTACTTTATATGGATGTGGTACACCAATAACTGTAGAGTCCATTACAGCAGGATGGGTTTCAAGTACTTCTTCTATTTGAGAAGGATATACGTTGTATCCTGATGTAACTATCATACGTTTAATTCTTTGTTTATATTGAATAAAACCATCTTTATCCATACAACCAATATCACCAGAGTGTAACCAAAGGTTACCATCTTTGTGGATACGTAGAGCATCATTAGTTTCTTTTTCGTTATTGTAATAACCTAACATAACTGTTGGGGCACAAATACAGATTTCACCATCTTCGCCATATGGCATTTCTTTATCTGTTCCTGGTTCAACTATTTTTACATAAATACCTGGCCAAGGAATACCAATAGTTCCTGGTTGAGAAGCGTTACGTAAGTCAACTGAGACAGCAGCTACTGCTTCAGTCATACCATAACCTTGAATCATGTTTGTTTGAGCTCCGTGTCTATGTAAGAAATCATTAATGTTATCAACACGTTTTTTATTTAAGGTGTCACCACCTGCAATAACGTATTTTAGATTTGATAAATTAACACCATCCATACGTTCATTAGTTGTTAAGGCTTCAAATAAAGTTGGAACACCTACAATAACTGATGGATTATGTCTTGTTAATAATTTATCAAATTCTTGAGCTTTAAATGTTGGTATAAGAACTACTTCTGCTCCAACACAGAAAGCATCGTTTAAGCTAACTTCCAAGCCAAAGCCATGGAAGATAGGCATGATACCTAAGATACGGTCATCACTACATAGATCAGGATAAGCGTGAGTTGCTGCAATAGTAGCTGAGTTAAAGTTACCATTTGATAAAACAATACCTTTAGGTGTACCAGTTGAACCACCACTTTGTAAGATTACAGCTGGTGTATCAATGTGTCCTGGTTCTTCAATGTTTTTACCATTATACTTTGTACCTTTTTTATAGAAATCTTTCCAGAACATGATATGTTCATCACTCTTTGGTTTTTCTACTTTTCTTCCTTGAGTTACTTCATAACCTAATTTAACTACTAAAGGCATTGAATCTTTAGCAGATATAATTATAGTTTTATATACTTGAGTATCATCTATTATATTTTTTAATTTAGAATAAGCTATATCCATAGCTACTACCATAACAGTAGAATATTTTTGTAAAGCATCCTTTATTTCATTTTCAGATAATAATGGATGTAACATATTAGCTATAGCACCTATTTTATTTAAAGCATAAAAGGATATTAAAGCTTCAGGTATATTAGCTGAGATGATTGATACAACATCTCCTTTTCTAATACCTTGAGATTTAAAAGCTTTTGCTGCAATATGAATTTGATTATAGAATTCAGTATAACTTCTAGTATTACCAAAATAAGTAATAGCTGGTCTGTGTTTAAAATCAAACTCAGTCATACGATCACGAGCGAATCTGAATATTGATACATCTGGTGGTGTAATATTCATATCGTTCTTCTTATAATATTTTTTCCATGGTGCTTTAGGTTTAGATTTAATACCAATAAATCTAAAGAAGCTCATATCTAGAAATCCCATTTCATTTCCTCTTCTCTTCAAGTTTTTTAGAAATAATCTTCATTAACTTTTCATTGTCTTTTGTAAGATCTTCTTTTTTGGAAACTTTAATTGGTTTTAAGAATTCAATACATAAATCCTTGGAAAACAATTTGTACTCCCCTGTTATAACGAATGGTACTATTGGTGCTCCTGTTTCAGCAGCCATCTTAACAGCACCTATTTTGAATGGTAAGATTGTTGTCTCCTTAGTACGATTAATAGTACTTTCTGGGAAGACACCAATTAATCTTTCCTCTTCTAATGCTATTATAGCATTATTTAAGGCGTTTTTATCATGAATTGCTCTATTAACTGGTATTATAGCCATTCCTACAAATAATGGCTTTTTCCAGCCCTTTAATAATGAATCTTTAGCTAAGAAGTGAACTACTCTTTTATTAATAGCTGCTAAGATAACACTATCTAAGTTATTAGTATGATTACCTGCTATAATACATCTTCCCTCTTTAGGTATATTTTCATAACCTATTACTTTAGGACGGATAAAGAATTTTAGAGGTAAACCAATAAAAGGTCTAGCAAAGAAACGATAGAATTTTGGTTCTTTAGGTTTCTTCATATTATCACTCCTTATAACTATCTATTTTAAATATAATGCTTAAGCCACCCATTTTATTGTTTTCTGCTTTAATAGTACCATTTAAGGATTCTATTATTTCTTTACAAATGGATAAACCTAAACCACTAATACTTCTTGATTCATCTGTTGTATATAATGGTTCAAAGATTTTCTTTAATTCTTTAGAACCAGTACCATTATCAGAGATAGTAAATTTTATTTTACTCTTTTCTTCAGTAATATCAATCTTTATTACTTTCTTATTCTTATCTAAATATCTAATACTATTACTAATTATATTAGAGAATACTCTTTTAAATTTAGATAAATCAACATATATATAACTATTATAACAATTAGATTTAATTTTGAAATCAATATTTTTTTCTTTTAAATCTTCTTTATAATAATTATTTAAATAATCGATTAAACTTTTAATAAGAATAGTACTCTTTTTATCATCATTAATATTCATAGTTAGATAATCATCAAATTCTTCAATTATTTCTTTCATGACTAATGATTTATTATAAATGGTATTAGCGTATTTTGCTTTAGTTTCTGCAGATAAGTCAGATTTACTTAATCTTTCTGAATAACCTAAAATACTTGTTAATGGTGTTTTAATATCATGAGAGATACTTGCTATTATTCTGTTTTGATTTTGTTTTTCTTCTTCTAGTTGATCAACTAATTCAACGAATTCATTACGTATTTCTTGTACTTTATTTTTAGCAGTTATCTTCTTTGGTTTAATACCTAGTTTATAATCATTAATATCTTTAGATAAAGATGTTAAAGGACTTAATAACTTTTGGTTAGCACCAAAGATACCTAAAGCACCTAATACCAAAAGAATAATACATTCATAAATAACAAAATCTAAAGATAATCTAAATAGATTATTATTTTTAGTTTTAGATATAGTTATTAAATATTCTTTATTATCAATAGTAATTAATTTAGTATTAGAAATAGAATCTTTTTTTAAATAATTTTTTACTTCGTTTTCATAAATGATATTATTGTTAGCATCTTTTAAAACAATAGATGATCTATTAGTTGTAGATATTAAATCTAAGTATGCTATAAATTCTTTTTCTGATAAGTTTGTATTTAAATTATCTAATTCTTTATTAATACTATTTATGGTTTCACGATATGTTTTTTCATTAGTTCCTGTTAAGTAAAAATGATAATAGAAAATAACGAATAACATATTACAGATTATTAATGAAGTTACACCTATGATAAATCCTTTACGGAATGTTAATTTCTTTAAGAAGTTTTTCATTTGATTGTTTTAACAAATTTATATCCTAAACCCCAAATAGTAATTATATATTCTTCGTTAGGATCTATTTTCTTTCTTAAACTTTTTATATTAACAGCAACTGTTCCTATGTCACCATACTCTGTTTGCCATACTGAATTATATATTTGTTCTTTAGATAATGTTTCACCCGCATTAGACATAAGATAATATAATAGTTCAAATTCTTTAGTACTTAGATTTATCTTTTCTTCATTTTTTGTAACTTCATAGTTTTCTTTATTAATGGTGATATCACCAATAGAGATTTTTGTTGTTGATGTTTCATTGTTAACATTTTGACGACGAAGATGAGCTTTAATACGAGCAATTAATTCTTTTTGTTCAAATGGTTTAGTAATGTAATCATCAGCACCAATATCTAAACCATTAACTTTATCATTAATGGTATTCTTAGCTGTAACAAAGATAATTGGACATTTAGTTAATTCTCTTAACTTAGAACAAGTTTCATTACCATTTAAACCAGGCATCATAATATCTAAAAGAATTAAATCATACTTATTAGATTTAACTAAATCTAATGCTTGGTAACCGTTATTAGCAATAGTTGTTTTATAACCAACATCTGTTAAGACATCACTTATTAATTCTGCTATATCTTGTTCATCATCAACAATCAAAATATTACTCATAAAAACACCTCCTAACAATCTCATTACTTATTATATTATAAAATAGTAATTTTTCTTATTAAAATTTATTAAGTTATTATATAATATAAATAGTTAAGAATGGTTGTGAGTTATGAAAAAGACTAAAACAAAAGATGAAACTAAAATGTTAAGAATAAGAATTATAGTATCTTCTATATTATTAATAGGTTTTATTGTAGGTTGGATACTATATGGTTTAAATGTATATAGAACTAATCCTAAAAGTATCTTAGCTAAGTTTTTTAAACAAGATATAGATATTAAAATAGATAATAATATTAATTATACTTTAG
>CAMJMP010000074.1 GCA_946407055.1 uncultured Mycoplasmatota bacterium
GAAAAAGAAAGAGGTATCATAATAGAAGAAGTTAAGATGGGTAAGAATAAACCTGGTCATAAGTTATATTATGGTATGAATAAAGCATTATTTAAAAAAGATAAAAGAAGAAACTTAGTCACTGGTGAAGTTAGTGATGTTAAGAAGATTACGAGAGAACAATTACAATTAGTTTATGACACATTTTATCATCCAAAGAATATGTTTATAGTTATTACTGGTAAGTTTGATCCTGAAGAAGCAGTAAAGATTATTAAAGAAAATCAAAATGGTAAGAAGTTTTCAAAATATAAAAATCCAGTAAAAAGAGAAGTGAAAGAACCAAAGGAAGTTAACAAAGATTATCAAGAGATTGAATGTAATGTGGAAATACCGATGGTAAAGGTGTCTTATAAAATGCCTTTTGATATATTTAAAGATAAAGATGAAATAGAAATAGGTCTACATTTAAATGCAATCTTGAGAAATAATTTTGGTGGTACTTCATTACTAAGTGAAGAGTTATTAGAAAAACAATTAGTAACTTTTATCAGTTCTTCATGTGATATAGAAAATGATGTGTTAGTATTAACTGTAAGAGCTGAGACTAAATATCCTGATAAAATAATAAAGATTATTAAGGATAAGATGAAACATTTAGAGATCAATGAAGAAGATATTATTAGATGTAGAAGAGCAGAAGTAGCTTCATTAATATATGTATTAGATGATATAGAATATATGAATAGTGATATAGCTTATCAGATGATTGAATATAATAAGATTCATGAAGATATATTTGATATTTATAATGGTATAAATTTAGAAGAAGCTAAAGAAATAATAAATAAATTAGATTTGAATAATAACAGTACAGTAATTTTGGTACCTTTTAATAAAGGCTAAATTTGACAAAACCCCCGTTTTTACCTATTATTATAGCGTAATAAATGGGGGTTTTATCATGAGAAAGAGTATTCATTATTATACTAGTTTAGGTATAACTCAAGATGGTATAAATACATATAATTACATTATTAATGAGATTAAACATGGTATATTTAACGAAGATCATATAAGATTGTTAGATAATAGTAAGGCTTTAAAATATATCATTGCTGAAGGGGAGTATGAAGTATTTAAAGCAATTATTCGTGTTTTCTCTTATGAAAAAGATGAAAAGATTAGAAGAAGATATTTGGTTGATCCATTTTCTAGAGATATAGTTCAATATATAAATGATGCTTATAGTACCTATACTGAAGCAGTAGATGCTGCTAGAGCTAAGAGAATTTCTGCAAGTCCAGAAGCAATAATTGATAATTCAGTTATTATTAGTAAAGATGTAAAAGAAGCTTTATTGAAAGCTATTTATGAGTCTTATCCTAAGAAAGATGTAGATATGAATGTAATAGGTGATGTTTTAGCTAGACAAATAAGTGGTTGGGGATATCCAATAATGTCTGAAAAAGATGTTATTAAGTACAGTGAAATATCTAATCTATATCCTAGTTTAGAATTATATAGAAAGAATATTATGACTACTTATAATGACACATTAGGATGTTTAGATGATCATAATTTATCAGGTACTGGATATGTAGAAATAAGAATTAATTATGATACATTAGATTATGAAAATAAAATGTATGCTGACTATTTAGTACAAAAAGGTAAAGCTAAGATTGTTCAAGAAAACAATAGAAAAGATGTAAGCTTATTTGTATATTGTACAAAAGATGAATATGTAAGAGATGTAAGTGCAAGAATGTCTCAATTATTAGTAGGATTTAAGAAACAAGATATGATCTATGGTAGATTATCTAGTGATAGAGTATTAAAAGATGTATTATCTTTAGTTGATTTCTTAGATGAAGAAGATATTAAGCAATACAAAGAATTGTGGAATGATGGACAATATAATAGATTGTTTGCTGAATTAGAGTTATCTTATTATTATGATCCAGTGGAAAAACAATTCTGGTTACATGAAAGTTTCTGTGATAAACATAAAGCATATATTAATGGTCAAAGATACTTTGATACTAATGCTAAGTTAGAAATGAGAAGACCTAGTGAAAGCTAGTTCTTTTTTTTGCAATAAAAAAACACTTACAAATGTAAGTGTTTTTATTATTACTATCTATTGTAGAATTCAACGATAAGAGTTTCATTAACTTCTTGGTTAAGTTCGCTTCTATCTGGTAATCTTAATAATTTTCCACATAGTTTGTTCTTATCAAATTCAACGTAAGCAGGACGAGTCATGCAAGTTTCTGCTGCTTCTTTAATTGCTGGATGTTCTAAAGAGTTTTCTTTAACAGCAATTACATCGCCAACTTTAACTTGGAATGAAGGAATGTCTACTTTCTTACCATTAACAGTAATATGTCCATGATTAACAACTTGTCTTGCAGCTCTTCTTGTCTTAGCTAAACCTAAACGATAAACCATGTTATCTAATCTAGTTTCTAGTAAGTTAAGAAGGTTGTGACCAGCTGTACCTTGCATTTTAGATGCTTTATCAAATAGTCTATGGAATTGTTTTTCATTTAAACCATACATTAATCTGATTTTTTGTTTTTCAGCTAATTGTACGCCATATTCACTTGATTTTCTTTTCTTGTCATTTCCATGAGCTCCTGGAGCATATGGACGTTTTGCTAATTCTTTACCATTTTCAAGAATTGAAAAACCTAAACGACGAGATTTCTTATAAACAGGACCAGTATATCTTGCCATAAGTGATTACTCCTTTCTATATATTTTTGATATATAGGTAACTATAAATATGTTATAGGGAGTTTATTTAGATATTTTCATTAAGGCAGCCTTAACTACTAATAACCACATTGTAATAAACACATTATAAACATTTATAGCGCTGCCAAATACATCGCATTTATAATTATACATTAAAAGTTTAAAATGTCAATTAAAACTGGACATTATTAGTTTACATCTAAAAGACAGTATATTGTGCGTATTCTAAATAAATATACCTATATTTTGTTATGTTTTTATGATATTATAATAATAGGTTAGAATTGGAGGTATATGTATGAGTCAACTTGCTTATATACTTGCAGGTATTACTTTCTATGTAATTAGTATTATTATCATAGTTCTTGTGCTTAATATTATTAATAATAGAGAAAGTAAGAAATACAAAAATGAAATTACGACTCTTGAAAGAGAAAAAAATTTAATTATATCTTCATCTATCTTAAGTGAATTAAATAAAGTAGAAGCTTTAGTTAATAATGAAAAACTTCAAGAATCATATGATGAATGGCAAAAGAGATTTGAAGAAATTAGGGATGTTGATGTTCCTAAGATTACTGATGAATTAATTGAAATAGAAGATTGTTATAATGAAAAAGAATATAAAGTATTAGATGATAAAATAGCTAAAGTAGAGTTAGAGATATTCTATGTTAAAACAAAGAGTAATTTCTTATTAGATGAAATTAAAGAGATTACATTAAGTGAAGAAAAGAATAGAGAAACTATTACTAAGTTAAAAGCTAAATATCGTGAGATTGTTAAGAAATATAATAATAATAAACCTGATTATAAAGAAGTTAGTGGACCACTAGAATTACAATTTGAAAATGTAGATAAATTATTTGCAGCTTTTGAAGTAGCTATGGATCAAAATAGTTATGAAGAAGTAGGTAAGATTGTTAAGGGTATCGATGATTTAATAGGTAACCTAAAGATTGTTATAGAAGAAGCACCTACAATTATCTTAACTGGTAAGAATTTAATACCAAGTAAGATAAGTGATATTCAAAAGGTTGCAGAAAGAATGAAAGAAGAAGGTTATAATTTAGATTATTTGAATTTAGATTATAATATTCCAGAATCAGAAAAGAAAATACAAGATGTATTTGCAAGACTTAATGTATTAAATGTAGAAGATTCTATTTTAATACTTAGAACTATACTAGATTATTTTGATGGTATATATAATAATTTTGATGATGAAAAGAGAGCGAAGATTGCTTTTGAAGAATATACTAGAAAGATAATAGTTAAAGCTAATAAGTTAGAAAAGATTAATAATGGTTTATATAAGAAGTTAGATCAAATTAAATATAGTTATGATTTAACTGATGAAGATGTTAAAGTTATTGAAGTGGTTAAACAAGAGATAATTGCTGTTAAGAAAGATTATGATGAACTTATAAATGCTTCAAGAACTAAATCATTTGCTTATTCAAGACTTCGTAAAGAAATGGAAGCTTTGAATGGTCGTTTAAATAAGACAGAAGAAAAATTGGTTGAAGCATTGAAGACATTAGGAAGTTTAGAAGAAGATGAAGCTAGAGCTAGAGAACAATTAGAAGAAATTAAAGACATCATGAAGAGAAGTAAAGATAAGATTGCTAGTTATAATCTTCCGGCTATACCACAAGTGTTCTATATTCAACGTGATGAAGCTACGGTAGCTATAAAAGAAGTTCAAAAAGAATTAGATATGAAACCAGTATCAATTAAGACATTAAATATCAGAGTAGATACGGCTAGAGATTTAGCATTAAAGGTATATAATACTGCTAATGAGTTAGTAAAAACTGCAATGATGGTTGAAATGGCAATTGTATATGGTAATAGATATAGACCATTAGATAGAGATCTAGATGGTGAACTAAAAGAATCAGAAGAATTATTCTATTCTGGTGAGTATAAAAAAGCATTAGAAAAAGTTATAAAAGCTATTGATGTTATAGAGCCAGGAATTCATAATAAATTAATAGATTCTGTAAGATAAGAGAAGAGTATTTCTTCTCTTTTTTGTAGATAAATTTAAGCATTTGCTTTATAATTATAATAGGTGATTGAAATGATATATTTAGATTATTCAGCAACAACACCAGTTACTTATGATGTTTTAGAAAGTTATAATAAAGCAACAAGAGATTACATGGGTAATGCAAATTCTTTGCATGCGTTGGGAGTAAAATCAAAAGTACTATTAAATAGTGCTACTAAACAAATATGTGAACTATTAAATATAAATGAAGATGAATTAATTATTACTAGTGGAGCTACAGAATCAAATAATACAGCTTTAAAAGGGATAGCTTTAGCTAACTATAAGAAAGGTAAACATATAGTTGTATCTAAGCTAGAACATCCTTCTGTTTATAGTATTTGTGAATTTTTAGAATCTATGGGATTTGAAATTAGTTATGTTAATAATGATAGTGAAGGTTTAATAGATTTTGAAGATTTAAAGAAACAAGTTAGAGAAGATACTGTTTTAGTAAGTATTTGTGCTGTTAATAGTGAGTTGGGGGTTAGACAACCTCTAAAGACATTAAGACAAA
>CAMJMP010000075.1 GCA_946407055.1 uncultured Mycoplasmatota bacterium
TTGGTGTCATCATCTTCATAGATTTCACCAGCCATTTGAACATAACCACCAATTGGGAAAGCACGTAGGGAATAATCTATTCCATCTTTACCTTTCCATGTCTTGATTGAAGGCCCCATACCTATAGAGAATTCATGAATATAAACTCCACTCTTTTTAGCTGTTATGAAATGACCAAATTCGTGGACAAAGATCAAAATTCCTAAGATTAATATAAATAATAAAATGTTTAATAATGTTGAGATCATTTAACCACCTGACTAACTTTATGCAATTAATTTAAGAACTGTTACAAATATAGTATAACCCAATACTATGAATGATAAACTGTCTAAACGATCAAGAATACCACCATGTCCTGGCATTATATTTGAGAAATCCTTAATATTATTTTCTCTTTTAATTTTACTGAAGAATAGATCTCCTATTTGACCTAAAACAGTTAATGCTAAACTGATAAAGATAATTAAGATAACATTACCTGTTGTAGGATGTTTAATTATTACATTGAAATAATAAATTGTAGCAATTATTGTTCCAACTAGAGAACCACCTATACTACCTTCTACAGATTTCTTTGGTGATACTGCTGGGATTAATTTATGTTTACCAATTAATGAACCAATAATCATTGCAAATGAATCTGTTACAGTAGCTATTAAAATTAAATATAATAAAATCCATTTATTAGTGTTTTCAATTAAGATTATTAAACCAAAGAATAAACCTAATAATGTTACTGCTGATGCCATATATAAAGCATCTCTAGTATTATATTTATCTTTCTTATCAAAGATAGATGGTATTAGTAATGCTAAGAATAGCGCTGCTATTGCTGCATATGGAATACCTATTTCAGTAAAGTCTACTCTAAATCTACTTAATGTAATTATTTCTAGACCAATAAATCCTAGTATTTTTATTTCATTAGGTAGTGGATGGTGACTTTCTTTTAAGTTAACTATTTCACCATAAGCAAGTGCTGCTACGATAGCAACTGCTATACCCCATGGAATACCTCCTAATAAAAATAATGGAATAACAATGGCAAGTGCTACTATTGCACTAATTACTCTTGTTTTCATTTTTGATCTCCTCCAAATCTTCTATTTCTAGTATTAAAATCATCAATAGCTTTTTCAAACTCTTCTCTATCAAATGATGGGAATTTAACTTCTGTAAAATATAATTCAGCATAACTTAATTCGTACATCATGAAGTTTGAAATTCTTTGTTCACCACTTGTTCTAATTAACAAGTCTATTGGTGGTAACTCTTGATACATATATTTATACATTAATTTTTCATCAATGTCTTCGGTATTAAGCTTACCTTCTTTAACCTCAATAGCAATACGTTTAGTAGCATCAGCTATTTCTTGGATACCACCATAGTTTAAGCAAATATTAAATACTCCTTTAGTATTGTCTTTAGTCATTTCAGTAACTTTTTCCATAGCTTTTAAGACATCTGGTCTTAAATTATCTTTTCTACCTGAGAAGACAATCTTTATATTTTCTTTATGTATTTTATCGCACTCTTTATTAAACCAATTAACAAAGATATCCATTAAGTATTTAACTTCTTCTACACTACGATTAAAGTTTTCAGTAGAAAAAGCAAAGACACTTAAGTATTTAACTCCTTGGTTAATTATATATGGAGCTAGGTCTCTGATATTTTCAAATCCCTTTTGATGGCCTTTTAAAGAAGGTAATCCTCTTTCTTTAGCCCATCTACGGTTTCCATCAAGAATTATGGCAACATGTTCTGGATAGTATTTAGTCATAATCACCAATTCCTTCTTATGTAATTATACTATATTTAGGTATTAATAACAATAAAGAAAGAGAGCAATTATTTGCTCTCTTTTAGATTATATATCTTTATTTCTGGGGTTTTTCTTGTTGGTAGTTCTTTTGGTTTATCACTAAATTCCCAAGGGATTTTGAAATCAGGTAATAGAACTGTTTTAAATGGTTCTTCTCTAACCATGAAGATTATGGCTTCAAAGATATTTAAAGTTTTAACATCTTTTGGAGATAGTTCTCCACTAGTTAGATGAGATATGTAATTAACAGTTTCTTCATCAGATGATAATAGATAAACTATATTAGCTATATTATTAGCTATTAAAATAGCTTCATTATGACCATATGTTAATTTTAAAGATGTAATACTATCTATTATTAAAGTATATCTAATATTTAAACTACGTGAACGAGATAAGATATTATGGAAATTATGAATTGGTTTTATTTCAGCGAAATTATCTAAGATAATATTTAATCTCTTAGCTAATTTACCATTAACCATTACTGCTTCAAAGATTTCTTCTAATAATATAGAAGCTAAGAATGAAGTGTGATCGATAGTTTCTCCAACAATGAATAAAGCAACTTTTTCACCAATTACATCTTTAACTGAGAAATCACTCGTAGCAAGCATACTTGATAAGTTTTGACGACTTACAATGTATCTTAGCTTTTGTTTGAAAACTGCTAGGATTCCTCCTCTAGTTTCTGTAGGTGCTAATAATGTATTAGATAAATTTACTGCTGCTGGAGATGTTGGATTAATCTTTTGCATTAGTTTAGTTGCATAAGGTACACCATCTTCTAATTCTTCTAGTTCAACAGATAAATTATAAATACTATTAAAGTTTACTTCTTCTTTTTTAGCATTATCAAATAAATATAAAGTTAAACCAGTAAAGAAGTTAGCTGCAGCATTGCTCCAGAATGGATCTCTTTCTTCTTGTGTTCCTTTAAAGATTATTCTAGCAATGTTTTCAACAATCTTAACTGCTTCATCTTGTTTATTGTCTTTATATAAATCATAAGCAAACAATAAAGGATTCCAGTTATTACCTTCATTAGGATTATCATAATTTATTATGTATGTTTTATAACCTTTCTTATCTAATTCAGAACCTAACATTCCGTATAGTTCGCCATTAGTATCCATTAAAACGAATGATTCTCCAGCAACCATTGCACTTTTAACTTGAGGTAAGACAATACTTTGAGTTTTACCTGAACCAGTTGATCCAATTACAATAGTATGAGATTCACTACAATCCATTAGGATACTATTATCATTATGTCCCATTTGAATTCCAGATTTTTTAATATCTGATAATTTAGAAATAATTGTTAATTTATTATTAATTTTATTAATATTTTGCATATTATTTCTCCTTTCATGCATACAATATATCATAACTAATATAGCAAAATTTAAACAAAAATGGTTTTTGTGATATAATTTGTTCCTAGGAAGGGATTTTTATGAATATAGATGAATTATTTAGCCAAATAATAAATTATATTAATGATCATTTATATGAAGAAATAAACATAACTGAATTAGCTATGTATTTTGGTTATGAAAAATCCTACTTAATGAAAGCTTTTAAAAAAAGAATTGGCATGCCAATTAAGTCTTATATTAACAATAGAAAAGTTATGAATGTATTAACATATTTAAACAGTGATGACTCTTTACTAAAGGTCGCTTTAAATAATGGTTTTAACTCATTAGAATATTTCTCTGAGATATTTACTAAAGAAGTTGGAGTTAGTCCTTCTATTTATAGAAAATATTTAAATAATACATGTAGCGAAGAAGAAAAAAGTATTATTAATGAATATTTAACTAAGTTACAATCATTTAATATTTCTCTATTACAATATAGAGTTCAATATGTTGAAAATAAATCTTTATCTTTAAAATTTGAGTAAAAAAAAAGAACAATTACTGTTCTTAGAATGAGTCAATATTAATTTTAACTCTGTTTTCTCCTAATATGTGAGCACGAGCTTGGATTAATGTACGAATAGCACTAGACATGCTTCCGTTACGTCCGATTACTGCTCCCATATCGCTTTCGTGTACAATAATTTCTAAAATAGTAGCATCATCTTCGCCACCGAATTGTTGAACACTAACCATATCTGGTTCTTTAGCGATACTTTTAACTATAAATTCTGCGTATTCTTTAATTGTCATAACTACTTACCTTCTTTTTTTGAGTTTGTATATTTAGCTATGATACCTTGTTTACTTAGAATATTTCTAACTGTATCAGTTGGTTGAGCACCTTTACTTAGCCAATATAATGCTCTTTCTTCATCAACTTTAATTTCGTTTTTCTCTGGAAGTGGATTATAAGTTCCGATTGTTTCAATGAACTTTCCATCTCTAGGACTACGAGAATCAGCGGCTACAATTCTATAATTTGGTCTTTGTTTTGCTCCGCCTCTTTTTAATCTTAATTTAACTGCCATAATATCCCTCCTTCGTTTTTTCAGCATGAATAATATATCATGTATTTTAAATGCTGTCAACCAAAATTAGTTAACATTATTATGTTCTTTTAAATAGTCTTTAATTTTACGAATAGCATTAGATGTTACAACATATTTTAACCACTCTTCTGTTGGGTGTACTTCATCGTTAGGAATGATTAAAATACGATCTTTATTATTCAATCTATAATCTAATTCTACTTGATTACCATTAACAAAAGCAGCATAAGTATGATTACCTAAATTAGTATGTATTTTATAAGCATAGTCTAAGACAGTAGAATCATATGGAAGTTCTATTACTTCTCCACTTAGACTATAAACATATATAGTATTAGTGAATATTTCTTCTCTTACGCGAGCAATATATTCACTATCGCTTTGAACATAAGCGTTAATATCTCTTAAAGAAGCAAAGAATTGATAATTCATCTTTAAGTCATGTTGCATCTTACCTGTAGCTTCTTCTTTGAATTCTTCCCAATAAGCCGCTAAACCAATAGTATTGATTTGATCCATTTGATGGGTTTTTATTTGGAATTGAATCAAATGATTATCTGGACCGAAGACTGTTGTATGAACAGAACGATACATATTAGTTTTAGGACATGCTATATAATCTTTAAATTTTTGATTTAATGGTGTATATAATTCATGAATTAAACCTAAAGCTTTATAGCAATCTTCTTTTTTGTTAACCATTATTTTTATATTAACTAAATCATGGATATCATTAATACGATAACCTTTGTTAATCTTTTTATATATTTGATAAACATTCATTATCTTAGCTCTAATAGTGTGTTTAATATGATGTTGATGTAATAAATTACAAACATCTTTTTCTGCTTCTTTTAAGCATTTTTCATAGTCTTTTAAGATTTCTTCTTGTTTAATTTTTAAAGATTGATATGTTTCTGGTTCTAGGTAAGATAAGCACATGTCTTCTAAGTCACACTTAAGACGGAAGGCACCAATAAAGTAAGCTAAAGGAACGA
>CAMJMP010000076.1 GCA_946407055.1 uncultured Mycoplasmatota bacterium
GGGTCTTTATCATAGATTGCATCTACATTAGTTGCTTTTATAAGTGCATCAGCACTAATTTCATTAGCTCTTAGAGCTGCTGCTGTGTCAGTTGAGAAGAATGGTGAACCTGTTCCACAACCAAATACTACTACCCTTCCTTTTTCTAAGTGTTTAATAGCTCTATCTTTAATATAGAATTCAGCTATTTGGCGCATTTCTACACCTGTTTGAACTCTAACATCTTGACCTAATTGTTTGAAGGCATCACCAATTGCTAAAGCATTCATTGTTGTACCTAACATACCTATATAATCTGATGTACAACGGTCCATTTGTTGATTGCTTCTTCCACGCCAGAAGTTTCCACCACCAACAACGATAGCTACTTGGACTCCTAAATCAGAGATTGTTTTGATTTCACCACATAGTTCTAAAACTCTATCAAAATCAATTCCTGTACCTTTATTTCCAGCTAAGGCTTCGCCACTTAATTTAACTAATACTCTTTTATATTTCATATTTCCTCCTATAAAAAAGAACTTATTATCTTAATAAGTTCATTTTATCATTAATTATCTCATATTTAAAGTTTGATCTAATTCAGTAGTCATATAAACATATGTCTTATCAAATGTTTGTAATGAATTTACATCAATACCTTTTTTACTTAAGAATTCTAGTTCTTCTTCTGATAAAGGTACACAGTTTGTATTATCACATTCAAAAGATAATGTTGGGTCAGTATATAATGCTCTAGCAATATCTAGTCCTCTATTAATAACATCTTTAATATCAGAGTCACCAATAGATAACCATACTGATTCACCAGTATTTCTTTCTAAACCATTAAATGATAAACCATTTGGATATTCATTTGAATCTCCTCTTAAGTTTCTCTTAATCATTCTATATCTTGCATCTAGGTCACTTACTGTTTCATAGATACCTGGGATGGCATAACCATTGATTGAATATACTCTAGCTCCGTTGTCTGTATGAGCAACAATCATTAATTCTCCATTTTTTACATATAAATCAGATACTACTAGTAAACCATCTAATTGTAGTTCGTTATAGAATAATGATGCTATTCTTTCTTTAATTACGTTACTTACATTACCTGTACTAAATTGAATAGCAGCATCTAAAGCTGGTTTTTCATATAAACCATTATTGATAAAACCATTCATTTGATCTGAATTTGATAATGCTGATTGATAACTTCCATACATTGCATTGATATCTAAATTTAATACTTCTCCTGGAGTTGTATCTGTATAAGTATACATTTCTGGATCATATGGATTTAAGAAATCAGATAATTCGATAGCTCTTCTAATTGTTTCTAAATCTAAATTAGCAACAAATTTACTAACAGCTTTAACATCTCTTTCTCTTTGATCTTTAATTCTACTTTCATCTTCAACTACTTGTACGTTTGTTGGATGTACTGAAGCACTAGCAATCATTGGAGCAGCATTTAATCCAAGTGCAAATGCTAATAAGAAGGCAGCACCCTTTTGAGCTACTTTAGCTCCTGTTTTATTTGACATAAAAACATCTCCTTTTAGTGATATTTATTATAATCACGGGAGATGTTTTGTCAAATATTATTCGTCTTTTTTATTTAGGTTTTCTTTAGCTACAGTAAGCATTAATTTAATTCTATTTACTTGGTTAGTATGAGATGCTCCTGGGTCGTAATCAATTGCTACGATGTTAGCATCTGGATATAAAGATCTAATCTTTTTAATTACTGCTTTACCAACTATGTGATTTGGTAAACAAGCAAATGGTTGAACACAAACGATATTATCGATTCCTTCTTTAATTAGTTCAACCATTTCAGCTGTTAAGAACCATCCTTCACCAGTTTGGTTTCCAGTAGATAAGATACCATCAACGTTCTTTTCTAGATGATAGATATTAGATGGTTTACGATATCTAGTATTCTTTAATTGTTTATTAACTTCTGTTTCAAAAGAATTGAACCATTTTAATGCTGCATCATATACTAAAGCAGTGAACATTCCGCTCTTTAATAATTTACTTTTTATTATAGAGTTGATAGTACAATACTTAACAAAGCCCATTAAATCTGGTTGGAATACTTCTGCTCCTTCAGCTTCTAGTTTTTCAATTAAATGATCATTAGCAAATGAATGATATTTAACTAGGATTTCACCAACGATACCTACTTTAGGACGATTAGTTAGTTTAACTTCTACTTGTTCATATTCCTTAATCATCTTACGAATATTATTCTTAAATTCTTTTTGACTACCATTGATAACGGCATCACAACAAGTTTTAAGCCATTTATCATATAGTTTTTGAGAAGAACCTTTATGTACTTCATATGGTCTTGTAGCTAGGTGTAGTTTAATTAATAAATCACCATACACTACTGCTTGTAGTGCTCTTCTAGTCATTCTTAAATTCATATGGAAAGCTTGTTCTTTTTCTAAGCCATTGAAATTGAATGATAAAACTGATACTTTTTCTAAGCCAGCATCTTTTAGAGCTTTTCTTATTAAACCAATATAGTTAGTAGCACGACAGCCACCACCAGTTTGAGAAATAATAACACTTGTATTATCTAAATCATATTTACCACTTTGTAGAGCAGCAATTAATTGACCTGTTACGATTAATGCAGGATAACAAGCATCGTTATTAACATATTTTAAGCCTGTTTCTAGGGTTTGATCATTTGTTTCGTTTAAATATACAGCGTTATATCCTTCGCTTTTAAACATAGCTCCTAATAGTGGCATATGAGTTGGTGTCATATCTGGGAATAATAAAGTATGATTTCTATCAGATGCCTTAAAATAATTCTTATGATATTCATATGGCTCATATGTAGAAGTATTATTTCTTTTATTCATAGATGCTATTAAAGAACGAATTCTTATTTTAGCAGCACCCAAGTTATTTATTTCATCTATTTTTATTGTAGTAAATAGTTTATTATTACGTTGTAAAATTTCTTCTGTTTGATCTGTAACTATGGCATCTAATCCACAACCAAATGAATTTAGGTTAACTAATTCCATATTATCGTGTCTTGATACAACATCTGCTGCATGATAAACACGATTATGATAAGTCCATTGGTTAACAACACGTAAGTTAGATTCTAGCTCACTTAAATGACAGATAGAATCTTCTGATAAAACAGCTATACCTAAAGAGTTGATCATTGTATCAATACCATGATTTACTTCTTTATCCAAGTGATAAGGACGTCCAGCTAGAACAATAGCTTTCTCATCATGTTCATCTATATACTTAATGAATTCTTCCCCTTTTGCTCTAACTTCTTCTTTATAGTTAGCTTGTTCTGTGAAGGCTTCATTAATAGCATTCTTTAATTCTTTTTTAGTAAATTTATATTCTTTGAATTCTGGTAATTCCATTATTCTTTTATATAAGCCGTCTTTTGTCAAAGGTAAGAATGGATTCATATATTTAATATGTTTCTCTTCTAAATCTTCAACGTTAAGTTTTATGGCTTCACTATAACTTTGAACGATTGGACAGTTATAGCAGTTATCTGCATTACCAAATTCTTTTTCTTCGTACATAATACATGGATAGAAGATAGTCTTTAATCCTTTATTAATTAAGTTCATTATGTGACCATGAACTAATTTAGCTGGATAACAAACTGATTCAGAAGGCATTGATTCAATACCACTTTCATAGATTCTTCTATTAGAATGATCTGATATTACTACTCTAAATCCTAGTTTAGTGAATAAAGTAAACCAGAATGGATATTCTTCATACATATTCAATACTCTTGGAATACCTATTTCACCACGAGGTGCATCCTCTAATGGTTCGTAGTTAAATAAACGATCATATTTCCATGAATACATATTTGGTAAGTTAGAATTACTTCCGTTATTTCCACTACCTCTTTCACATCTATTACCAGATATGAATGATTTTTTATTAAACATATTTATAGTTAGTGCACAATGGTTTTCACAACCTTGGCAACGTGAATGCATTGTTTTAATTTGAAGATTATTTATTTCTTCTACAGTAAGCATTGTACTTTTGATATCTTGATCTTCATATTGCTTGTAGTTATTTAAAGCGATTAATGCTACACCATAAGCACCCATTAAACCTGCTATATCAGGACGGATTACTTCTTTACCAGTAATATTTTCGAATGCTTTTAATACTGCGTCATTATAGAAAGTTCCACCTTGAACAACAATCTTTTTACCTAAAGATTCAACATCTCTAATTTTCATAACTTTTTGAATAGCATTTCTAATTACTGAATATGATAAACCAGCAAAGATATCACCTAAAGGGCGACCTTCTTTTTGAGTTTGTTTGATTTTAGAGTTCATGAATACTGTACAGCGTGAACCTAAATCAATTGGTGCCTTAGATTTGCAAGCTAGGTCAACAAATTCTTCAATAGTTATACCTAATGATTTAGCTAGTGTTTCGATGAATGAACCGCAACCTGAAGAACAAGCTTCATTTAACATGATTGAATCAACAGCGCCATTTTTGATCTTGATATATTTCATATCTTGACCACCGATATCAATGATACTTTCAACACCTGGTAAGAAATAATTAGCCGCTTCATAGTGAGCCATTGTTTCGATTTCGCTAATATCTAGATTAAAGGCAGTCTTAATTAACATTTCACCATAACCAGTTGATCCACTACTTCTGATAATTGTTTTCTCTGGTAGTTTAGAATATAAATCAAGAATCATACCTTTTACAGTATCAACTGGTGTACCTTGGTTAGATTGATAGTTTTCATATAATAAGTTGCCTTCTCCATCGATTGCTACCATCTTTGCTGTTGTTGAACCAGCATCGATTCCGACAAAGATATCACCGACATAGTTAGCTAGATCTTTTTTCTTAACTGAATCTTTAGCGTGTCTTTTAACAAACTTTTGATAATCTTTTTCGTTTTTGAATAAGACTTCTAAATCATTTGATTCAGATTCTTTGAATTTCTTTAGTTTTTTGATTATTTCTTTTACTTGTTCTTTAGTTAAATAATTCTTCTTTTGTTTATCTAGAATAGCTCCTTCACAAACAAATAAACGAGCATCCTTTGGAATTATAATTTCATTATCTTTTAAATCAAGAGTTTTAACAAATCTTTCTCTTAACATTGAAAGATAATTTAATGGGCCACCTAAGAAGATAACATTACCTTTAATAGGTTTACCACATGCTAAACCACTGATAGTTTGATTAACTACAGCTTGCATGATAGACAAAGCTACATCTTCTTTTTTAGCTCCTTCATTTAATAATGGTTG
>CAMJMP010000077.1 GCA_946407055.1 uncultured Mycoplasmatota bacterium
AAACTAAGCTTCTCAGAAGCCCAGGCACAGGCTATCGTTGATATGAAACTTGGTAAGTTGGCCCACCTTGAAGGAGTTGAGCTGAACAACGAAAAAACTGATCTTCTTAAAAAGGTAGCTACATTTACTAAAATACTGTCTTCTAATAAATTACAAGAAAAAGAATTTATCAAGAGATTAGATGATTTTGCTGCTAAGTATTCTTGGACTCGTAGAACTGAAGTAGTTGATGTTGATATTAAAGAAGAAAAGACTAAGGTTAAGAAACTATCTAGTTCTACTGAACAATACATGGTAGTCTTAGAAGATAACCGAGATGGAATGGAAATCAAGAAAATAGCCTTGAAAGATTATAGGTCCTCAAAGAATTCTAATGTTATTTCTACCATTAAGGTTGGTTCTAAAGATAAGTTTATGTTAATTTCTAATCTGGGTAATTTATATAAGTTACAGGCTAATAAAATATCTCTGAGTACAGTTAAATCATCTGGCAATTTAATCAATGATTTATTAGACTTAAAAGATAATGAGTATATAAAGACCATTCTTTCAGGAAATGAAACTGAACCATACTTATTATTAGTAACTTCAGGTGGTAAAGTCAAGAAGATAGAAACTTCTGAAATATTTAAGATTAGTAAAAAATCAGGTACTTCGATTATTAAGATGAAAGATGAAGTATTAGTAGAAATATTATTAGTAGATGACAACTCGATTGTAAGCTTACTTACTTCTAAGCCAAAAGAATATCAAATAAAGGTCTCTGACTTTACTGTAAAATCAAGAAAAGCTGCAGGAGTTAGGGGAATAAAACTGAAGAGATACTCGTTAATATCTGCTTCATTGCTAAATTAAATATAATGAATATGAGAGGAAATAAAAATGAATAATTATTATAAATCTTACTCTGAATTAAAGAGGTTGTCTCAGCTAGAAGATTCTGGAAATAGATTAACTGAAGAAATTATTTTACCAAGTGTTATTAGTTCACCCTATGAAAAAAAGGCCAGAGTCCTTTCAAATGGGTATAAGTACACTTTAGATCCTTTAAATTCTAGCGATATCAATAAACTAGTAACTAGATTTAAAAATAAAATTAGAGAGTTTTCCAGAGATCCAGAAAAAACAACTGAAGAAAAGGTTGCTGAATTGCGTAGAATAATTAATTCTCCATTAGATTCTAATTCTCCAGGTAGTACTCCAGCAGGGAAATTCTACCATAATGCATTAAGTAGTTTTGGTGGATATCCTGGAGGAGTAAATAGTCATTTATTCATCTCACCGGGAGATTATCCTGAATTTGATAAGTATTTTTTAAGTTTAATTAGAGACGCTATTAAAAAATTAGAAAATAATCAAATTAATCCAGTTACTGCTAAATTTACATTAACTCCAGAAGAAGAAGCTACTTCAAACAGGCTTATTTCCTATTTTGAGAAGAATGGATTTACTAATGTTTTAGGGCCTATTAAATCAAAAAAGCATCCTGGTTTCTATATTTATACGGCCAGGAAAGATATTGATAAAGATATTTTAGATTATGGAAAAGAAGATTATTTTGAAATTGGTAATAATTTTGAATTAATTAG
Organism: uncultured Mycoplasmatota bacterium; assembly: GCA_946407055.1. GTDB lineage: Bacteria > Bacillota_I > Bacilli_A > RF39 > UBA660 > Coprovivens. The sequence continues at coordinate 1,590 of CAMJMP010000077.1, forward strand.
TTCAGGTGATAAACTAGATTATAGGAGTTTAGTTTACATAAAAGAAATAGCTGATATTTTAGGAGTTAAGCCATTTGCTATGACTGATGACTGGCAGCCATTAATTTCAACTGATGCTGACTCATTGGATATTGATACACCTAATAGAAGTTATTTTACTATTAGAGTTGAAGCTCCTTTAACAGCTGATGGTGTTTCACAAATTACCAAATCGTTAAAGAAAAATATTGAAGATTATGAAGAACCATTGGGTGATTTTAAAATTAAAAAGACAGACTATTATGATTACTTAAAGTATAAGGATAATCTTAGTAAAGAAAATAACGGTCAATACATTTCTTCCTCGGATTTTACCCCAATGGATTATATGAGAGAAAAAGAAAACAATAAATAATAGAATAAAGGATATAGGTGATATAGATGAAAACAACTAGAGAAGAATACAATAAGGCTCTAGCTGAATTTAATGCTAAGTATGTTAATACTGACAAAGATTTTTAGAGGGTTAATATATGCCATTTGTTAAACGTTTAAATACTCATCAGACTCACTTTGAAGACTTAGTATTATTGGGTCCTGATGGGCTAGAAGAATTAAATGATAAGATTGAAGGTACGATTGATACCTTAGAAAACGAGAGTGGTAGATTAAATCTTACCACTAAGATTGATGGGGCTCCTGCGATGATTTGTTGGAGTTCATATCCAGGTTACCCAGATAACTCAATAGCTTTAAAGGGGTTCATTTCTGGGCCACAGAATGCTATCTCTTCTCCAGATCAGGTAGATGCTAAATATGGTGATAGACCAGGTATGTCTCAAATGTTGAAATATGGTCTAGAGTTAGCTAAACATATTCCAGCAGGAGAAGCTTGGCAAGGTGATTGTTTATTTGTTAGTGATACCAAAAGAGAAGAAGAAATTAATGGGAAAGATTATATCACTTTCCAGCCAAACAAAATAATTTATGCTTTCTCTGAGGACAATCCTGGATATGAAAAAGTAAAGAATGCTGATTTTGGAATTGCTTTCCATACTATATATACTGGGGAAGACAAAAAGCAATCTTTTAAAGTAGACGCCTCAAAGTTAAATGTACCAAGTAACATTTATATTATGTCTCCTTCTTTAAATAAGCCTACTGATAAAAAGGTATTTAGTCTTGATAAAGTTAAAAGTCAGTTTGATAAGTTAGAAAATCTTGAACAGAAGTTATTATCTAATTTTGACTATGAAGACTTAGTTAATAACAGAGTGTTCATGAATTATTGGAATACCTTTGAAAATGCTAATTTAGCAGATAAGAAGGCTGTGACTATTAATGAAAATAACTTTATTAATGACCTCAAAGAGTATATTAAAGCTAAGAGGACTAAAGAGTATGAAACACAAGTAGGTAAACTAAAGACTGATGCTGGAAAAGAAAAAGCTAAGACTAAATACGAGCAAGATCTTGTAGACTTACAGGAATTAGTAGAGACTAATAAGGAATTACTTACTACACTAGTACAGACTCTTAATTGTGCTGCTACTATAAAGATGTTATTATGGCAAGGATTTAAACAGACACAATTTGATTACAATACTTTCTATCGTTCTAGAACTAAAGGTTATATTCCAGGTGAGATGGAAGGTGTAGCTATGAGTGACCAAGATGGTAATATTGTTAAGATTGTTGACCGTAGTACTTTTAGTTCTTACAATAGAGACCCTGATATTATGTCAGGGTTTGAACATCCAGAAAATCTTACCGAAGAGCAACAGTGTTTCGTTGAAGAATATAATAATGAATTGACTGAATGTGGTCCTAAACAGCTTTGGGAAAGATTCGGTAAATTATTAGAGTCAGATCAGAAAACAGCTGTTGTAGCTTTTGGTAGGATGAATCCTCCGACAATTGGTCACCAGAAATTAGTAGATAAGATGGCATCACTAGCTCAAGGAGAAAAGGCAAAGCTATTCTTAAGTCATACACAGGATAAGAAGAAAAACCCATTATCATATGAACAGAAGATTAGATACGCTAAGGAGGCTTTTGAACCAAAAATTGATGTGGTTGACTCTCCTGCTAGAACAGTTATTGAGGTATTAGCTGATTTATATTCTCAGGGTTATACAGATATTATCTATGTTGGTGGAGAAGACCGTATTGGTGGAGCTGAAGATATTTCAAGCTTAATTTTAAGATATAATGGCCAGCCTACAAAAGACGGTAAAATTATTTATGACTTTAACTCAATCGACTTTGAATCAGCTGGTGCAAGAAATGATGCCTCAGATGATTTATCAGAAAAGGCTTCCGCTTCACTGGCGAGAAGATATGCTACTGAAAATGATTTTGATTCATTTAAAGAAATAGTACCATTCGATGAAGATATATCTAAAGAATTATTTGATAAAGTAAAAAGTGGATTAGGGATAAATGAAGAAATGAAAATATTAAAAGAAGATGAAAATAAAGAAAAAGTATTTGACTCAACGAGAGATTTAACTGGGATTAAATCTATCAGTGGTGTTTATCAATTAATAATCGATGAGCTTAAGGATAGCGTTGATGAAAACACAATGCATACCATTAAGGGTGTAATTAAAGATATTGAAGATTTAACTAACTCTCTAGATATAAATACTATAAATAAATTAAATCAAAGACTACAAAGTAGTGATGCTGGCTTAACTGCTAATCAATTTATTAAGATTTTTAATCCATCTACTAAAGATTTAGATAATTTATTAAAGAATGATGGAATAAAGATGTCTAGTGAAACTGATTTAAGTAGTTTAGGCCTGTCGCCTGAATTTATTGAAGAATTAATTAAATTTAAAGGCGGGGATAAGAAATCTACTACAAATGTTGGACCTTATGAATTTGCTATGGCCATTTTATATAAGGGTGGTTCTATGAAAGTAACTGGTGGTAATGCTGGTGATATTAGCATTGAAGGTAAAAATGTTGAGGTAAAGGGAGTTAATAACCCTGCAGCCGTTGGAGTTGATATTGGCGGTAACATGGAAATCATTGGTGCCTTTGATGATTATGTATTTAATGAATTAGAAAATGGCCAAAAGAATAAAACAAGATACTCAGTCTATTCTACTACTTATCATAAAGATATAGACAAGAGTACTTTACCAAAGGCTTTACAAGATGTAGTTGGAAGTAACGGTAATATTTCATTCGAAAGTTTATTCAATTCAGTATTCACTAAAGTAGTTGAAAATTACGCTAATAGATTTGATTATCTAGCTGTATGTAAAAAATATAAAGTAGATTTAATTCCAAGTAATGAGGTATCTAAAACCTTACTTGATAGTAGTAAATACAGTATAGTATTTGCAGACTATGTATTTGGCAGATGTTTTAAGATAAAGAAAAAATAATATTTGTTCTTTTAGACTAAAAGAACAAAAGAATATCGGCTCTATATATTAAGGTTTATTAAAAAATGGAAAAAGAATATTATGTAGTACAAAGATGGTGGTCAAATAATTGGGGAAGAAATGTTGTTGAACTTGTAGGTTATTTTCATGCCACTGAAGAAGAAATTAAAAATCTAGTAGAGATATTATCTAATAGTTTAGAAAATAAACAGAAGAAATATTCTGGATATACTTATAAAAAGATCTCTGATATTTCTAAAGAGCTTTAGATTTTTGCTAAATTAAATGTATAATATATTGCAGGTATATTTTATACAAAG
>CAMJMP010000078.1 GCA_946407055.1 uncultured Mycoplasmatota bacterium
GTTTAACTTGACCTGCATTTAACATTATGTCATATATTTCACAAGCATTAGCTATTGTGCTTGAAAAACCTATTGTTATTTGGTTTGAATTGATTTGTATTGGTGCTATATCGTCAACACCCGTTTGAAATACACCGCTACCACTTAATTCATATTCAGTTCCATTTATAATAACTTTGCAAGTAGCTAGTGGATTTGTTTTGTTATAAGCAAAACTTAATGTATAATTCCCATTTGCAACATTTTGAGTTTGATACAAAAGATTATCTTGGAGTAATATAGAAAAACCATTAGCTGAATTATCATTTGTAGTTCTTTCTACATTTCCATACCAATATTCATAAACTTGCCCTTCTTCCAACACTTCTTGTGCAAAGAACCTAGTATTTCTTAATACATTATTACCTCCAGCTTCACTAAAAGTATTAGTTATACCACTTTCAGCGTTTTGAATAACTTGGTTTATTTGCTGTATATTATAATAGTTATTATCTAAATCATTTGTAATAGTTGTTGTTTTTTCAGTTAATTGTATAATTTCTCCTTCTGCTTTATTTACTTTATATTCAGTACGCATTAACTTATTGTTTATATCATTAGTATTATCAACATAATCAACAACACTATCTATAATTGATGGTGCTTGTATTGTTGAGCTTAATCCATCTGGACTATTTAAAGTATATCTTAATACAACGCTATTATATCCACCTATATTTACTTGGTCGCCTAATTCTATATAGGGCAGTCCTTCCCAATTAGCCTCATAAGCAACATAACCAAACCCGTGTAATTGGTCATATAAATCATCAATGTATGTTTGTCTTAAATCCTGAGTATAAGCAAAAGGGTTATTATTTATTACTATTTTATGAACACCATTTAAAGCTATATCAGCATCATCTTGTTTTACTACATATTCCCCTTCAATATCTTGCATTCCTAATATAACTTGATTTATTTTCCAAGTAGTTCTTTTATATTCTGGATCGCTTATTTGATAATTTACTAAAGTGAATGTGTCATTTCCTACTAACTTTAGTTCTAATTCATTATTACTGATAACAGCAAAAGTTCCACTAATTTCACATATTGCTTTTAACACATCCTTTAATGTTTCGTTTTCAACAAACAAATTTTCTTCTAAAGTATTTAAGCCATTTGGAATTGATTGATTTTTTAATAAAACACCGGCTTGGTCGCATATATTGCTTAACAACCCATATATAGTTGTTGGATATTCGGTAGAAGATGGAGAATATGGGCTGTTAAATAATATTAATTTATCATAAGCAACAATATGGCTAAAAAAGTCATCTGTTCCTTGTTCTTCAAACAACTTAAATGTTCCAAGAAATGTATATTCATATTCTCCATTTACATAAATTCCATCATATAAATCAAATTCGTCTAATCCTCTTACATATTCCGTTTCAATATCAAATTCAAGAGTTTTGGCAATAGAATTACCTACAATATTACCTTCATCATAAGCATCTGCCAAAAGTGACAAGTTTTGTATATAGTATTGAACACCGTTACTATTTATATAACTTTTTCTTTGCGTTGTATATTGATTATAAGCCTGTTTAACATCGTTATCTATTACTAACATTATACACTCTCCAACTCTATATCAAATTCATCATATATTTCGTCAAGACTATATAAAATAGAATTGGTAGGCTTATTGCTTACTCTAAATGTTGCTGTTTTATATTTTCTATCGTCTTTACTCCAATATTCTGCTTCAAAATCATCTTGCCATAAAGCATTGTAAGTGGCTAAAGTTGATCCATCTATTTGAGAAAATTTAACTTTAATAGTTGTTGCCTTTTTTTCGGCTATGTTTCTTCTCACGGTACCATCAGCCATTGTTTTTTTCTTCAAAACAATATCTTGATTTTCTTGTATTTCATATCCACCACGCAAAATATATCTTAATTTTGTATTTCCTATTTTTAATAAATAATCACTCATTATGCTTTAGCCACCTCTCTATATTTATTTTCGGTATTAACTACTTCTGCTAATACTTTACCATTAACAACTAATTGAGTTGTATTTTCGGTATTATCTAATAAATTAAATTCAGGAAGTCCAGCCATAGCCATTTGATAAGTTCCATTAGTTTGAACATTAGCACTCATTTTTTCAGTATTAAAGTCTATTGCTTTTTGCATATCTCTATATACTTTGTCCATTTCATCTTCAAATCCAACTCCAACACCTTCAGCAAGATATTTACCTATTTCATCCCTAAATACTCTTGATGGAGATTTAATACCAAATACTGATTTGAACTTTTTAACAATTCCACTTCCTAGACTTTCAACGCTTGATTTTAGTTTTTCCCATTTTTCTTTTATACCGTTCCATAACCCTTGCATTAATTCTTTACCAATTGTTTTAAATTTGTCAACAAATTCAAGAAATTTTAATTTTAATTTTTCCATAAGTTCTCCGGCTTTGTTTTTTAAATTTTTAAGTTCGTCCCAAATTCCTTGTGCCAAAGATTTAATCAAACTCCACCCAACTTCTCTTATTAAATTTTGACCACCTGATAAAATATTTTTTAAAGCACCAACAGTTCCATCTCCACCTTTTATTACTTCAGGAATGGATTTTATAATCCCTTTTACTAATCCTAAAATAAGTTGAACTCCGGCGTCTGTCATTTTATCTATATTTTCGGGGTCTGACAATTTTTCAAACAATTTAATCATAGTAGCTACTACTTTAGGTATTAAATCATCAATGTTTTCTGATAATCCATCTACTAATTCAGCAATTAAATCTAATCCTAGTTCAAATATATCAGGCAACATATCTAAAGCTCCATTAATAAACGCTGTAATAGTATCAATTGCTGCTTTTGATATTTCAGGAAGATTATCTTTAATTCCTTTTACTAAACTTTTAATTATTTCTAAAGACGTATTAATAAATTTTGGTGCTTCTTCGGCAATAGCAGTAGCCATATCTGCAATTCCTTTGCCTAAAGCTTCTGCCATAGCTGGTATTCCTCCAGTAACAAAAGCTTCTTCTAATCCGGTCATTAAATTATTAATGCTTGGCAAAACCTCTCCGCTGATAGTTTGTGATAAGCCTTGTGCTAAAGTTCCTGTTAAACTATCAAAGTTGTCTTTTAATGTGCTTATTTGTCCAGCAAGAGTTTTGCTTTGCTTTTCCATTGATTTATAAAATTTTCCACCTTCACTACTTGCATATTGCATAGCTTTAGTAACTTCTTCTACGCTAATAGCACCTTCTTCATATCGCTTATTAACTTCTTGCATAGTTTCGCCAGTCATTTCAGCAATAGCTTGTAATGGGTTAAATCCTGCATTAATCATTTGTTTAATGTCTTGCATTGTAACTTTACCTAACGAACTCATTTGTCCAAAAGCAAGAGCTATACTTTCCATTTTTTCGGCACTGCCTTGTGCAATATCTCCTAAATTAATAGTTGCGTCATAGGCTTCATCTGCTGTCATACCATACTGCATTAATAATTGAGTTGTTTTAGCAAGTCCTTTTAATTCATAAGGCGTTTGGGCACCAACTTTTTTTAGTTTTTGAATAATTTTTCTTGCTTCATCTGCTGACCCTGTCATTACTTCAAAACTTGTTTGTAATTGTTCTATCTGACTATTGAATTTGACACCATTAGCTAATGCACCTGCCATAGCTGTAGAAACAGCACCAACAGCAACACCCATTGCTTTAAATCCTGTTTTAGCTAAACTTTGCATTTTAGAAAGACCTTTAGAAAAACCACTATCATCTAAGTCAGTTTCAATAACAACTTTTCCATCAGCAAATAATTGTATATTTAATTTCATAATTATTCCTTTCTAGATTCTACCAAAAAGCCTCGGCAAAATCATTTTCTTTTTCTTCTTGCGTCCTATTGTCAGGTAACGCATATAATTGTTTTAATTTTTTATATTTTTTTTCTTTATCTTTATCTTTTATTTTGCTTAAATCAATCGCTCTATAGCCCATAATCTCACATATCTTATTTTCATCTTTTAAGCCATCAAACAACGACTTAAACTTAAACCAATGTAAATACCCTATTTCATTTAAATCAATGCCGTATTGGTCTAAAAATGCCGAATAAATGTATTTTGCATCATATTCATAAGAATATATTTCTTTATTTCTCTTTTTTTGATTGTTTTGACTGGTTTTTTTATTTTCATTTTCACCTAATGTATAGAACCACAATATACCATCAATAGCAGTTTTTACGTCCGTTATTGGTTCATTATAAAATAATTTTAAGCTCAAGTATATTTTATCTTCTTTAGAAACTTCATTATCTTGCATTAATAGTTCAAATAAAATAAAAGACCTAAAGTTAGTATTAACTTTAAGTCCTTTATATTCGGTTGGCATTTTATCTATTAATATGTTCATCTTTTTATCCTATCAGGACTATATTTACTAACTTTTGCTTGAAATTCATTATATTGCGTTTCTCTAGCATTGATTATATCCTCATAGGCATTTAAACATTGGTTTAAACTATCTTTATCACCAAATAGTTTTTTGCTTGTTCCTTCGCCTAAAACATAATCAAGAAAGTCTTTTATCACTTTACATTCCTGCCTTATGCCTTCGGCTGGTGTTAATTCTTTTGTTTTTAGTTCTTCGGCTTTATCAAAAACCTCTTTGCTTCCCTTTTCTATTTTTTCAAGTAGGTCTGCATCAGTAAAGTCTATTTCCAACTCTACCCCATTAATTTTCATTGTTCCCTCCTATTTTCTTATAAACTTACATCAGTATCAGCAGTAAAAGTTGCAACTGAACTATCACTATTTAACGTAGCTGTTCCTGTTATTCTTTTACCAGTAGCTCTAAATGTTCCGCTATAAGTATATGCATCCATTGAATCGCCTTCAGCGTCGCCAATTATAGCATATTCTCTTTTAGTAGCTTTATATCCATTGCCACTGACTTGTGAAAAGTCTACTGTTACAATATTTCTTCTTGCTTCAGTTCCGGTTTTTTCTCCATCTAGTATTTCAACCATTTCATCATGTACTAGATCGCCTTTGTATTGGTCAAAACCAAAATCAATACTTGGAGAATATCCAGTAACATCAGTAGTTTCAAATTCTTCATCAACATATTGTCTTGAATATTCGCTTGGGTTTTTAGAACCGCTTAAAGTAGTAAATCCACGCATTCTATTAAATGTTTCAGTTCCAGTTCCCATATTTCCAAAGAATGAAACTTTATCACTT
>CAMJMP010000079.1 GCA_946407055.1 uncultured Mycoplasmatota bacterium
GTACTGATGTATTATTCTCTAAGACTGATAAACAAACTGTAAAAGATTTTAATGACGTTTATATTTTAAATACTGCTTTCTCATATCTTGTTAATGAAGGAAAAGCTGGTGTTGCAGATAGTATTAATTCATATATCAATATGAAATATGGAATTAAAGATTTCACTGCTCTTCAAGGTAAAGATGTTAGAGATGCAATTAAGAAATTATTTGGTTTAGATTTTAAAAATACTAGTGCTGAATTGTTTAATTTCGATTATAACTTTATTTATGATGAAGACAATGATGTTTATATAAGAAGATTTGTTGGTACTGTTAATGAAAGAACAACTGATTATTTAATTTATGCTAGAGCTTTAAAAACAGTAGAAAAAGATAAGAAGATAGAAGTTGAAGTTGTTGTTTCTTATGTATATGGTGCTAATAAATATTATTCATTTACTAAAGATAGTAAATTTAAGAGCGTTGTATTTGATAGTGATAAATTCGAAATACCAAAAGACAAAGTTGATGAATTTGATCATTATGTAATTACTTTGAAACAAGACGGCGACAATTACGTATTCGAAAGTATTCAAAAGAAATAAAAAATACCATTTGGTATTTTTTTTTGCACAAAAAAAGTAATCAATTAGAATAAACTTAATTGATTACTTTCATTCATATTATCTAGGCAACCTAGTTCTCTAAGTTTATCTAGTGAAGTTGTATTTATTTTTCCTCTTTCACGTAGATCTTCGATTGATAAGAATGGGCCACCTTTACGGGCTTTAACGATAGCTGCTGCTACGTTATCTCCTAGTCCATCTAGAGCTCTAAATGGAATGATTAAACCTTTACCATCTTCAGTAATAACAAAGTTCTTACCATCACTCTTATCAACATCAATGTTTTTGAAATAGAAACCACGGCAAACCATTTCTAGACAGATACATAAAGTTTCTCTTGTATCTATTTCTTTATTAGTTGCACTATTTCCTTTAGCATCTATTTCATCAATTTTAGCACGAATTGCATCCTCGCCTTTGATCATTGATTCAATATCAAATTGATCACGACGAATTGATAAGTATGCGCAATAGTACCAAATTGGGTGATGTACTTTGAACCAAGCAATTCTAAATGCTGATGTTACATATGCTGTGGCATGGGCTTTAGGGAACATGTACTTAATCTTACGACAAGAATCAATATACCATTCTGGTATGCCTGCTTCTTTCATTGTTTTAGCATGTTCTTTCCATGTTTCTGGATCTTTACTTGCTTTACCTTTACGAACGAATTCCATTATCTTAAATGCTTTAGCTGGTTTCATTCCCCAAGCTATTAAGTTAACCATGATGTCATCACGACAACCGATGACATTTTTAAATGGAACTGCTATCTTACCTTCTTTATCAGGTGTACATAAATCACGAGCATTTCCTAACCAAACGTCAGTACCATGTGATAAACCTGATATCTTGATTAATTCAGCGAAGGTTGTTGGTTTAGTTTCTTCTAACATTCCTAGTAAGAAGTTAGTACCAAACTCTGGAACACCTAGAGTTCCAGTTGGACAATACTTACGTCCTTCTTTATCAGTAATACCACGAAGTTTGAAACGATCTACGCCAAGTACTTCTGGTCCAGTGAATATCTTCATTGTATCTGGATCTCCTAAGTCAATCTTAGTTACATCCATACCAGATAAATCTTGTAACATACGAAGAACCGTTGGGTCATCGTGTCCTAGTATATCTAGTTTTAAAAGGTCTGCATCGATAGCGTGGTAATCAAAGTGAGTTGTACGCCATGCACTTGTTGGATCATCAGCCGGATATTGGAATGGTGTGAAATCCCAAACATCTTTATAGCCTGGTACTACTACTATTCCACCTGGGTGTTGACCTGTTGTACGTTTAACACCTGTACAACCAACCGCTATTCTTTCAACTTCTGGAGTTCTTATAAATGATTTTATAATTCCTTTTTTCTTTAAGTCATCTTTATTTGATACTTTAAGTTTGTAGCTTTCTGCTTCAATCTTTAACTTATCATATAGTCTTTCTTCATAGAAACCTTGAACATAACCATATGCTGTTTTATCTGCTACAGTACCAATTGTTCCAGCACGATATACGTTATCTGTACCGAATAATACTTTTGTATATTCGTGAGCAGAAGCTTGGTTATCACCTGAGAAGTTCAAGTCGATATCTGGAACTTTATCCGCATTAAATCCTAAGAATGTGGCGAATGGCATATCGTTACCTTCATGAATCATTAGCGTTCCACACTCTGGGCAATCTTTATTTGGTAAATCAAAACCGGAAGCATATTCAATTGAGTAAGCTTCTCCGTTTTCGTTATTGAATTCTGAATGATGGCATTTTGGACAGTAGTAATGAGCTGGTAAGCCATTACATTCTGTGATACCCATCATACTAGCAACAAATGATGAACCAACAGATCCACGGGATCCAACTAGGTAGCCATCATCATTTGAGTGCTTAACTAGTTTTTGAGCAATCAAATAAATAACGTCGAAACCACCACCTATGATTCCACCTAAGGCTGCTTTAGCTTGTTCTGTTAATTCTTTCTTTAATAGTTTTTTATCTGATTCTCTTTTTATTTTATCAGCCATGATATCTACTACTTCGTCATAACCTTTAGCAATAATTTCATGTAGTTTCTCTGGGAAGATTTTATCTAATTCTTCATCAGACATATCTGGATTATCTATTTTTAATTTTTCTTGAACTAATTCAAGAATTTTATCACCATAGAATTCTTGAGCGATACGTTCTTCAATATTGCGAGGAAGTGGATCACCGTACATACTATGGGCTTTTTCAAATACCATATTAGTTGTTGTTTCTTGTGATTTATCAATAATTGGTGAATATGGTTTTTCTGGATAATCTACTACTTCTATTTGTTCTACCATATCAATTATCTTATTTGGATTAGTTATTACTATTTCTTTGATTAAGTCTTTATCTTCTAGAAATGCGAATTCATCTAGCATTTCTTTTGTTGTTCTAAAGAATTGATTTGGTATATGTCCTGGAGCGACAGCTTCAGAGTCATTATAATTTCCATTTAATTCATAGATACCATCTTTTTCTTTAACTATTTTATAGTTAAGGAAGTTTCTTAAAATAGAATCAATACTCTTTTGTAATTCACTAGATCCATCTTTACCTTTAAAGATATCTTCATCTGGATTAGTTTTATCTAAAGCATAGATTTCTTTAATATTTAAAGATGTAATTGGTATTTTATTTATCTTAGTTAATACATAGATATATTTTAATACTTTTTCTTCTACACTATTAGGGGTTCTTCCACTCTTACGCATTTTATCTAACATTTTATTAATGTTATCTTGATTAGTATTAGATTTTGGATTACCTGTAAGGTATCTTGCTAGTGGATGTCTACCTTTACCAGGAACATTTTGATTAACGATTATTTCTCTATACAAACAATCTTCTTTATTAATGTTATGAACATCCCCTGTAGCAACCACAATCTTACCAGCTGCTTTAGCACATCTAATTATCTTTTTTATTGCTTCATATAGTTCATCTATATTATTAATGTCATGTCCACGTAATAGATGCATGTAGTTTGCTGGTGGTTGAACTTCTATGTAGTCATAGAATTCCATAGCTTTAGTTAGTTCTTCATCAGTACGAGTAAGTGCTATATCAAAGATCTCTCCGTTTAAGCAAGCACTACCTACTAAGATACCTTCTCTATTCTTTTCAATAAGTTTACGAGGTATTCTAGCATTTCTTTGAATGAAATTAGTATTAGCATAACTTACTATTTTAAATAGATTCTTTAAGCCATCATGATTCTTAGCAATAAAAGTTACATGTCTACCATAATCATAGATATTGGCTAAGTGTTCATTAAATGTTTTACTTGGTATATTTTCATACATTTGTAAACAATCTTCATGGCACCATTCATATTTCCAACGATATTCTTTATTACCATATTTTTCAAATGGGTAACCGAATTTATCTTCGATTATTTCATCTTCTAATGGTAATCTTACATAGTTTTTATATGAACTTATTTCACCTATGTGTTCTATGAAACGAGGATTATTTTCAATACTCTTTTCTTCTAATAATTTCAAATCATTTAATTCACTGATTTTATTTATACCTTTTATTTGAGTTAACATTTTATTGAAGATATAAGCAGTGTTTTCTGAGTCGACATCGGCACCATGGTGTTGACCAACATATACAGTTATAAATAATGATTTTTCACCAAATTCATCTTTGAATTTAATTTCTATTTCATTGGCTGCTGGATGTAATTGAATAGTTTTCTCATAATCAATTAATTCAATGCCTTCATTTGTTTTAATGTCTAGTTTAACTTTTTCTGTTTTAGAAGCTTTATGAAGTGTATCTATTGAATAGATATTACGATATTTTTTAACTTCTTCTTCAGTAGATAAATCGATGTCATAGTATTCTTCTTTAGTAATTTTGAATACTTCTTCGCCATCGATTTTGATACTCTTGAAGCATTCAGCTATTTCTGGATCAACAATGTTTTTAGCTGCTGCTGTTTCATTGATTTCTTCGTCTTCATCATCTACTTCACCAGTATCAATACCATAGAATTTACCTAAGGCTTTTAAACTGTGTTTCTTTAAATCACGATTGATAACTCTTGATAACATCAATGTATCAATAATTGGATTATCTAATGTTCCTAAATTATATTTGTGGTAAGCCATATCTAACATATTCTTATCGAAACGAGCGTTATGAGCTACTAAAGGAAGATCTTCAATCCATTCTTTAAATCGTTTAGTAACGTTTTCTTCGTTATCAGCATCTTTTACGTCTTCATCAGAGATATCGGTTACTCTAGTGATTTGTTCATCAATATGATGACCAGGATTAATTAATTCATCGAAACGATCAATTACTTCACCGTTATGAATCTTAACACCACCTATTTCAATCATTGAGTCACCTAGACCAGGATTGAAACCTGTAGTTTCTGTATCGAATACAACGAATGTATTATTTTCTATTTTTTTATTATTTGGATTGAAACAAACATTTAGAGATGATTCACACATTTCTAGTTCTGTTCCATAACCTGCTTTGAAATAATCAAGATGTTCTTTTTGTTCTTCTGCTTCATGAAGCATTTTTTCCATTTCAGCAATACCTTCTTGATTATCTGAAGTTTTTATTTCTTCTAGTGATTTAGTTA
>CAMJMP010000080.1 GCA_946407055.1 uncultured Mycoplasmatota bacterium
ATTATATAATGAATAATTTAAGAAATAATATAAATCATTTGGTGATAAGTCTAAATCACACTTGAACTTAACGATCATTTGTGGATGTCTAGCCACATCTAGTTTTTCTCCCTTTTCATCATATATTTCTTCTGGAATCGTAAATGTAATTGCTTCATATCCAGGACCAAAGAATTCTACTACATCTCCAGGTTTAAAATAGTTTCTTTGTTCTAAAGTAACCATCTTAGATTCCTTATCATAATCTAATACAATTCCCAAGAAATCCTTATTACTTACTTCTTCTCTTCCAAGGAAATATTGTTCATTCTTACCTGGGAAGTTTTCAAAGAATTGAGCTGTTGAATCTCTATTAGCACATCTATTTAAAATATCTAAAGAATACTTACTATATTCTTCAGTTAACGTGCCTTCCTTAACTTTATCAATTAACTTACGATAAGTATTTATTACTGTCGCAATATAATAAACGCTTCTCATTCTTCCTTCACATTTAAAGGAATTAACTCCTGCATCTATCATTTTTCCAATATAAGATACAAAATTTAAATCTTTAGGTGTCATACTAAATACTTGATCACTATTATCTGGTTTAAATACCCATCTACATATTTGAGCACAACCACCTCTATTAGAATCTCTATTGGTAGCATAGTTAGATAATACACATCTACCACTAAAAGATGTACACATTGCACCATGTACGAAACATTCTATTTCTAATCCTGTTTCTTTCTTAATTCTAATAATATCTTCTTTACTTGCTTCTCTAGCTAAAACCACTCTCGTAGCACCGAGTTCTTTATAAAACATAGCAGTTTCATAATTCAATGTACTAGCTTGTGTACTGATATGTAATTCTAACTTCAAACCTAATTTCTTCCATAAATCCATTACTACTACATCAGATACGATAATAGCATCTACTCCTATCTTATCTAATGTTTTTAAATAATCTTCTAAACCTTCTAAGTCTTTATCATGGAAGACAATATTAACTGTTACATAAACTCTCTTACCCAAATTATGAGCAAACTTAACAGCTTCAGCTATATCATCAATACTAAAGTTCTTGGCATTAGCTCTTAAACCATAATTTTGACCACCAAAATAAATGGCATCAGCTCCATATAAGCAAGCTATCTTTAATCTTTCTAAATCTCCAGCAGGTGCTAGTAATTCTATTCTTTCCATTACTTATTCACCTCTTTCAATTTATAAATAGTTTCTTTATTTAAGAAACCATCATCGCCACCATTAAATTCTCCAGTTTCTAAAACCTTCATAACAGTGTCATGACTCAAGAAAGTAGTATTAATATAACCATATTTAATATTATTAAGCTTTAATAAATCTAAGCCATTAAATATATTCTCAGAATACATTACTGTACCATATTTATTCTCTATAGCTCTAAACTTTATCTTTGTTACAACTTCTTCTAATACATTCTTATCTTTAAAAGGAATATTAAATTCTTCTGACCAATTACTTAATAATAATCTTCTAGAATACATTACTTGATTGTATCCAAATACATGAACACACAATTCCTTCTTAGCGTTATCTAAAATATATTTTATTTCATCTTTAGTAATCTCATTACTTAATAATAAACTATCTACTCTATCTAACCAGAAGTTAACTGAATATGCGTTTGTTGCAAAGTGATTTTGGAAGAAGATTAATTCTACATCTAATCCTAATTCTTTTACTATTCTATAAACTCCAATATCTTCATAGACAATTCCTTTGATATCTTTAATATCTTTAAGTAATACTTTTAGATTATCTACATCATTACAATCTAATAATCTATTAATTAATATATATTTATTTGAAACATCAACTTTTATAATTTCATCTAATGTATAAGTATTTTCATAACCTACACAATAGTCCTTTAAAGCGAAAAGAAAAGCAGAGACTCCCGCTTTTCTATACTCACTTATATAATCTGTTTTATCTACATATATAAGTACTTTATTGTTCATTTTTCTTCTTGCTTACAGACAAGCCGTCTCCAACATCATAAAAGTTTGTTTCAAATTCTTCATTATTTTTAAGAAAATCTATATAATTTTCTAATTTACCAACTAATTGTTTAAGATTTCTTGAAGCAATGTTATCTCTGTTTCCTACATGTCCATGGAATTTTAAGTTATCAGAAATAATAACTCCTCCAGGATTTAAGAAATACTTATATTTCTCAAAGAAATTAGTATATTGTCCTTTAGCTGCATCAATAAATATCATATCGTAGCTAACACCACTTAAATTCATTTCTAATGCATCTTGACATACAACTGTAATTCTTTTTTCTAGATCACATTTCTTAACATTCTTTAATGCTTCCATGTATCTAGTTTCATCTCTTTCAATAGTTGTAACTTGTATATCATCAGCCACACTTGCCATTAAAATAGCTGAATATCCAATTGCTGTACCTATTTCTAAAATATTCTTAATTCCATTAGCTTTTATATATTTCATAATAAATGCAATAGAATCTTTTTCAATAATAGGAACGTTATAATTAATTGCATATTCTTCCATTTCACTAATTATTTCTCTCATGTTATCACCTTATTTATAAACGTACCATAAACCCTCATTCTTTAATTTACTAATTGTAGCTTGATGCTCTGCATTAGTTTTATTAAAATACGTTTTACCATTTTTATCAGCCACAAAATAATAATAATCGTGATTTTCAGGCTCAATTGCTGCTTCTAGTGATTTCACTGAAGGATTACATATTGGACCAACTGGTAATTTACCTGCCATTGCTGCAGGTCTTGTATTATAATCATTTACTTGTTCAATTTCCCATTGCCATAAATCTCTTTCTGACATTTCGACTTTAGCGCCATAGTAAGTAGTAACATCACTACCTAAACTCCAACCGCCTTCTAAACGATTATAGAATACACCAGCAACTCCTTTACGATCATCACTGTTAGAACCTTCAAGTTCAACAATACTTGCCATTGTTAACATTTGATGAATAGTAAAGTCACTATTTTCAATATCACTCTTAAACTTATTCAAATGTGCACCAGTTAAATCTAACATCTTTTCTGTTATGTCTTTAATAGATGCATCTTTTGCAAACTGATACGTATCAGGACACAAATATCCCTCCAACGCATAATATAATCTATCATTTAATACTTCATCAGTCAAGAACCAATACTTTTCTACTAATTCCTTTAAATACTCAGGATCATTCCATGTATTAAGTATTTCTTCTTCACTATATCCATATACTTCACTTATTTGTTTAGCATATGTAGTAAGTCTTTTACCAGGTATAAATCTAATAGTTTGACTCTCATCAAGTACCTTACCACCTTCTAAAGTTTCTACTATATCTTTAAAAGACATGCCTTGATTAAGTATATAAGTACCTGCTTTAAAAGAACCCACTTTATTTAATCTCAAATATATATAAGTAGTATTTTTATCTTTAATTAATTTCTCTTTGTGTAATTTTTCTAATACTGCTTTAGAACTCATTCCCTTTTCAACAACAAATACCATATCATCATTTGTCTTACTTTTAGAAACTGGTCCTAAAGAATCCTTATAATAATAAACACCACCGCCTATTAATAATGCTATTATTATAATTAAACAAAGAAGGCATATTAAAATGCCTTTTTTTGATTTCTTATTTTCTTTCATCAGCAAATTAATTATTAGCAGCTGCTTCTTCTATCTTTTCTTGAACAGTTGCTAAAATATTTTCAATTACCAACCATTCTTTTTCTGTTTCAATAGGCATTAATTGAGCTGTTTGTCCAGATGGATCATAAACAGATGCATATACTTTTGTGCTTCCTTCATCATCTAAAGTGTTATCTGTATAAACTATATAACTCTTTTGAGTTTCATCAGAGTCAAATGTAAATAATATTTCACATTCTACTTCTTGTCCCTCATCATTAACAATTGTAAATACTCCTCTTTTTTCTTCCATAATTATTCACCTTTCATCTTCAAGTAAGTATCCAGTATAATGCTCGCTGCAACACCATCAACAACTTGCTTTCTTTTTTTACGACTCATATCAGCATCTAACAAATAGTTAGTAGCTTCTACTGTCGATAATCTTTCATCTATTAGAGTAATGTTTAATTTATATCGCTCTTCTAAAGCTTCTTTAAACTTTAAACTTCTTTCGGCCGCAAAGCCTAGTGTGTTATTCATATTTTTGGGCAAACCTAGTACTAAATCAGTTATTTGATTATCTTTAATAATCGAATCAAGCTCTTTGAATAATAAATCATAATTCTCTCCATCCCATCTAAGAACTTTAAATGGTGAAGCAATCAAATTAGATTTATCACTCAAAGCCAATCCTAACGTTTTAGTACCCAAATCAAGACCTAAACATCTCATTTGTTACGTATATAATCTTCTAAAATAATCGCTGCAATTTCTGATCTATCAAATTCCAATATTTTATTGCGACATTCTTTATAACCAGAAATGTAACCTGGATCTCCACTAATCAAGTATCCAACTAATTGATTAATAGGATTATATCCCCTTTCTTTTAAAGCATCACATACTTCTTTGATTGTTGAAGAAACCATATTTCGTTTCTCTTCGCTTACCTCGAACAAACTTGTTCTTCCATCCATATAAAACACCACCCTAATTTCATTAATATTTTACCATTAAAACGCTTAAAAGGGAACAGATATATCTTAATTTAATTAAAAAAAATGGAATTTATTCCATTTTATTTATTTTGTTCATATTCAATATTTAAATGTTTATAAGCCTTTTCTGTTGCAACACGTCCTCTAGGTGTTCTTTTTATGAATCCTTCTTGTAATAAGAAAGGTTCGACAACATCTTCAATAGTTGTAACTTCTTCACCTATACTTGTTGCAATAGTTGCAGCTCCAACTGGACCACCATTAAACTTTGTAATTAAGGCTTCTAAGTATTGAATGTCTATTTGATCTAAACCAAAATTATCTACATGTAATCTCTTTAATGAAGATTTAGTTATCTCTTCATCTATTTCATCTTGCTCAAATACTAAAGCAAAATCTCTAACTCTTTTAAATAATCTATTAGCAATACGTGGTGTTTTTCTACTACGTTTTGCTAATTCTTTAGCTGCTTTATCAGCAATTGGCATATTTAAAACTTTACT
>CAMJMP010000081.1 GCA_946407055.1 uncultured Mycoplasmatota bacterium
TTAATGTTATCTATGGCGTAGGTACAGTATTACTAACTTTAATCCTATATCGTCTTAAAGATTCTGACTATACTAAGATCTTTACTATGTCCTTTATAACTGGATCAATTATCGAATATACTACAAGTTTTTTAATGGAACATACCTTAGGTTTTATTCCATGGAACTATAGTTCAAAATTCATGAATATTAATGGTCGTATTTGTTTAGTTTATTCAATCTTCTGGGGCTTCTTAGGAATAGCTTGGATTAAATTAATATATCCATATGCTCAGAAGTTAATAGATAAAACAAATCATAATATTGGTAAAAAAATGATTTGGGTTTTAACAATCTTTTTAATCTTAGATTATGCTTTAACAATGTGTGCTGTCCACCGTGCTAAAGAGTTTGAAAAAGGTATTGAACCCCAAAATAAATTCGAAACATTCCTAGATGAAAACTTCGGTTTAACATACTTAAATAATATGTATAATAATAGATGGAATAAGAAGTAATTAATTACTTCTTTTCATTTGACTAAAACCTATATTTTATGGTATAACCTTAACTAGTACAAAGGAATGATTTAATTGAAAGATGTATTATTAGATACTTTATTAGATAGTGCAAAACTAGTACCATTTTTATTTTTCGCTTTCTTAATAATTGAATGGTTAGAACGTAAATTAAATAAGAAAACTGAAAAAGCAATTAGTAAATCTGGTAAGCTAGGACCAATCTTTGGTAGTGCTTTAGGTATCATACCTCAATGTGGTTTTGGTGTAGTTGCTACTAATCTTTATATAACTAGAATTATTTCATTAGGAACTTTATTCTCAGTTTATTTATCTACTAGTGATGAGATGTTACCAGTATTACTATCTGAGAAAGCACCAATCGATTTGATAATTAAAATACTAGCTATTAAATTTGTTGTAGGTATTATTTATGGTTTTATAATTGATTTCATTTTACGTAGAAAAGAAAAGATTAAAATTCATGAATTATGTGATGATGAACATTGTCATTGTGAAGAAGATGGTATTCTTAAATCAAGTATCATTCACACTTTAAAAACAATTGCTTTCATCTTTGTTATAACATTTATTTTAAATACCTTATTTGAATTCTATGGTGAAGCTTACTTATCTAAGATCTTCTTAAAAGATTCTTTATTCGCTCCATTCGTATCAAGTTTAATTGGTTTAATACCAAACTGTGGAGCAAGTGTTATGATTACTGAATTATACTTAAATGGAGCATTCAGTTTCGCAACTTTAATAGGTGGCTTACTAACAGGTAGTGGAATTTCCTTAATCGTTCTATTTAAATCAAATAAAAACTTAAAAGAAAATCTATTTATCGTATTAACTTTATATTTATTAGGTGCTATAACAGGTGTTGCTATCGAATTAATCATGATGTGCATCTAGAAATTTAACCAAAAATATGGTATAATATGACTTGTAAAAGAGAAGACTACAAGTCTTTTTTTATGAGGAGTAATAATGAAAAACAAATATTATGCATTTACAAAAGAAGAAACATTAAATGAGTTAGGTTCTAGTTCCAATGGTCTAACGAATAAAGAAGCTAAAAATCGTTTAGTTAAAAACGGACCAAATGAACTACCTAAAATGAAGAAGGATAGTATATTTACTATATTTCTAAAAGGATTCACTGATCCAATGGAAATAATACTAATAATTACTGTCATCTTATCTTTAATAATAGGTGAAATGGTTGATGCTATCACCTTATCTATTATCATTTTAGTTGATGTTATCATCGGAACTATTGAAGAATGGCGTGCTCGTAAAGATGCCGAAAGTTTACTTAACATGATTAAGGTTAAAGCTCGTGTTATACGTGATGGCAGAGAACTAGAAATCGAAGCAAGAGATTTAGTTGTTGGTGATATTATTGCTTTAGAAAGTGGTACTAAGATTAGTGCTGATGCTCGTATAATCGATTGCCATAATTTCCAAGTAGATGAATCTGCTTTAACAGGTGAAAGTGTTGGTGTTTTAAAAAATGCCAATAAACTTCGTGAGGATATTTCCTTAGCCGAAAGAAAGAACATGATCTATGCTGGTACATCAGTTATTACTGGTCGTGCTAAAGCAGTTGTCGTAGCAACAGCTCTAGATACTGAAATAGGTAAGATAGCAGAGAAGGTAACTAATACTGAAGAAGAAAAATCACCACTTACTATTCGTACAGAGAAATTCTCTAAACAAATAAGTGTCATGATTATCTTTATTGCTTTAATTATTTCTATCGTCTTATACGCTAGAGATTATTCAACAAGTGCTATCTTCTTAAATGTTATTGCTCTTTCTGTTTCAGCAATGCCTGAAGGATTAGGTCTTGCACTAACAATGGCTTTAACTATTGCTTCTAAACGTATGGCTAAGAAGAATGTTATTGTTAAAAAATTAAACTCTGTAGAATCATTAGGTAGTTGTACAGTTATTGCTTCAGACAAGACTGGTACTTTAACAGTTAATGAACAAACAGCTCGTATGATTGTTGCAGCAGATGGTGCTAGATATGAAATAACTGGTACTGGTTATAATGATGAAGGTAAAGTAATTCCTATTGGCAATGCTCCAATGGATAAAGCTAAAGAACTTGCTTACTTAGGATATATCAATAATGAAGCACATTTAGAACATGATGAAGGTGAATGGCGTTCATTTGGTGACTCAATTGATATTGCTTTCTTAAGTCTAGCTAAAAAATTACATGCTGAAAAGAATGTAACTTTAATTGAAGAAATACCATATGAATCTGAAAATCAATATTCAGCAGTCTTCTATGAGAAGAATGGAAAGACATATTGTACAGTAAAAGGTTCTTTAGAAAAAGTAATGGGATTCTCTCAAGAAAAAGAATCATATAAAAAACAAAATATAGAATTAACTAGCCAAGGTTATCGTGTAATAGCTATAGCTGACGGAGAAGTAAAAGGTACTACTAAAGAAGATATCAAAAAGCTTAATTTTATCGGCATGGTGGCTTTTATTGATCCAATAAGAGAAGAAGTCAAAGCTTCCATAAAAGAGTGCCTAAGCGCCGGAATTAAGGTAATAATGGTAACTGGTGACCACCCTCTAACAGCAGGAGCTATTGGTAAAGAATTAGGACTATGTTCTAGTGATGATGAAATAGCAACTGGTAAAGATGTTGAAAAATATCGTGGTCTAGGTGAAAAAGAATTTGATAACTTTGTAAGTCATATCAAAGTCTTCTCACGTGTAACACCTATGGATAAATTAGATATCGTTAATTCATTAAAGAGACAAGGTGAATTCGTAGCAGTAACAGGTGATGGTGTTAATGATGCCCCAGCTATTAAATCTGCTAATATTGGTATCGCTATGGGTAGTGGAACAGATGTTGCTAAAGAAACAGCATCTATGATTATTACAGATGATAACTTTACTTCTATTGTAGAAGGAGTTAAAGAAGGAAGAACAGCATATAGTAATATTAGAAAAGTAGTTCTATTCTTATTAGGTTGTGGTTTATCAGAAGTAGCATTCTTCGTTCTAGCTATAGCATTTGGTTATGATATTCCATTAGTAGCTATTCAATTACTATGGTTAAATATTGTAACTGATGGTCTACAAGATATTGCTTTATCTTTTGAAAAAGGTGAAAAAAATATCATGAGACAAAAACCACGTAGTACAAAAGAATCTTTATTCTCTAAAGATTTAATAATTGAAATAGTAATACTTGGTTTAACAATCACAGGAATAGTATTTGGTACATGGGTATACTTAATGAAGAATAACTATGATTTAATAGAAGCTCGTTCAATTGTTATGATGTTAATGGTATTCATTCAAAATATTAATGTTTTAAATTGTCGTAGTGAAAGACGTTCTATTTTTAGAACTCCATTAAATACTAATCCATTAATATTTGCAACTATTATGGGATCTATCGGCTTACAATTAGTAATGTCAGGAATTCCTATAACAGCTAAGTTCTTAAATGTAGTTCCATTATCATTTAAAACAATCTTCATTTTGTTCGGTTTATCATTAATTATTATTGTTGTATTTGAAATTTATAAATATATTGCTAGAAGAATAAAGAAAGACTAAGTCTTTCTTTTTTTTGAATAATATTATATTATTAATTTAGAAAGAAGAATTCCAATGAAAAAGAAAATTATCATTATAACAATCTTATTATTTTTACTAGTAGGTTGTGGAAAGAATGTTGAAAAAATAGAAAGTAAAGCAGAACGTGATGTTAAGAATGAATTACTAAATGTTGAAAATATTAGTAATGAAAAAATAAAAGAATCTTTAGATTATATTTCTAAATACATAGAAGATATGAGAAAGACTAATGGTAACTACGGAGCTTTATATAAACATGTTTATAAAATAAACACTATTTGTGAAAAGAACTCATCTCTTAAAACTAATAAAGTCTGCCAAGTAGGTAAATTATCTACAACGTATATTGATAATCGCAAGAAAAAAGATTTAGAAGAAATAAGATCTTTATTAAAAGAAATAGAGAATAGTAATGAAATAAATTCTTTATTAGATATTTATCATTCAACAGTTAGCTATAAATCTAATTTAGAAGAAGTTCAAAAAAAGATTCTTAATGAATCTAAAACAGAAGGATTTATTACTAAAGAACAAATAACTAAAGCTGCAGATTATATCTTAGCTAATTATTCAAAACCATTTTCTAATTCTGAAGTATTATATAAAATGACATACTATACTGAATATTTATCTAAAGTAGGTAGTATGAAAAAAGAAAATGAATTAATTATTTTCTCTAACTTAGTTAAAAAATATATGACTACCTTAGATGAAAGAGATAAACAAAATATCGAAAGTAAAGTTAACGGTATTGAAGGAAAGAAAGAACAATTGATTAAAGACTTATTATAGAGGTGTCTTATGAATGATATAAGAATTCAAGCTAAGAAAGTGTTAAGAAGCTTTTTTATAGTACTCTTAATTATCATCTTTACTTTATTAGTATTATTTCTTATGAAAAAATTTAAACTAATAAATAAAAAGTATTACACTGCTCGTGATTTTAATATTAAAACTGTTTATAGTAATATTGA
>CAMJMP010000082.1 GCA_946407055.1 uncultured Mycoplasmatota bacterium
CTAGAGAAATTAATACATTTGGTATTAGTGAAGATGATATGATTAAAGCTTTAGAAAAAGTTGGTAAGAAAGCAATATGTATTATGGAATTAGAAGATGTTGCTAATTACTTAAAAGAAAATGTTAAAGAGAACGATTTAGTATTAACATTAGGTGCTGGTAATGTTACTAAAATATCAGATATGATAACAAAATAAAAAGATGTGATTTAATCACATCTTTTTTTATTAGAATCCCAATCTAGGTTGATTAATAACATTACCTATTTCAATTTCTGGATTATCTGTCATTATAGTAATAAATTCTTGATTACAAGATAGTTTTACTAGTGATCCATTTACTGAACCTGATAACATTTCTGAAACACCAAATGATCCTTCAGAAACAGTGTCCATCTTTTCCATATATTCTGTGTATGGAATAGTCTTTGAACCAAACGTTTTCATATCTTTGTCTGCTAATTCAATTAATTCAACTGATATAGGTGTAAAATCAGGTGCTAAATTATGTAATGCTTCTATAAAGCTCATTCCATCTGAAGTGTATGTTTTTACATAATAATATCCCATTATATTACTTTCTTTAACTTTTTCCATTTCTAATCCTCCAAATCAAATAATACTTTTATTCCTTGTTCGTAGAATTGGCTATTTTGTTTACTTGGATCTCCAATATTTGCCACTTCTTGAGATACTCTATAAGCAACTTCTTTTTTATACCATTCTCCTAATGTTGTTCCTTCAAGAGATTTTGGTAAATGAATCTCAAATGTTCTATCTACTCCACAATTACCATATGTTGCAACTTCTCCCGTTCTTTCAAATATAGAATCTAATGTTGCCATTGGTGTTGCAGAAGGATCAGCAATTACTGCAGAAGCAATATAAGCAGATCCATCATAGTCAGAATCAAATACAACATTTAATTCACCAGCATGAGTCTTTTTACTAAAGCCATTTACTATTTGGCCTTGAGGCGTTCCGTTTTCATCGAATATCTCGTCTACTATACCATCTGTTTCTGCTCTGGCTGCTGCTTTTCTTGCTTTTTCATAATCTGCTCCAGTTAAATTTGGATCTACTGGTGCAACGCTACCATCATCTGGTAATTTAGCAGTGCCTGTATATGATACATGTGTATGTGTACCGTTTTGCATTATAGTATCCATATCTTCAAATAATGGTACCATTGACATAGCATCGCCATCTCTAATACATAATGCTTCGTCTACTAAACGTTTAAATGTTGCGTCATCTGAAATTGTTTCTCTTAAACCATTCGCTATCCTTTCTACTTCGGCAGGATCATGTCCTGCATCTAGCATTGCTTGTTCTAATCTATTAATACAAGCTTCCCATTGTCCTTTATTACTAAAGTCTTTAATTCCGGAAGTTGATTTACTATGCGTCATTGCAAGTAATGCAACTACATTTTTATCTACACCTTCAGGTGTTACATCTTCAGTAAGAATAATCATTGCTGAATTCAAAGGGTGGTTAGATCTTGCTAGATTTGCTAATGTGTATCGATATGATGAATCAATTATATCTTGTGGTATTTCATCAATTGATGTTGCATTAGCATATTTTGCTGCCTCACTTGCTGGCAAGTTGTCTTCAATATAATCTTTAACTCTTTTTAAGTATACTGATTCTTGAACTTCTTGTGGAACAGATGCCATTGTTTTGCCACTACTCCAATTATCAATTCCAAATTTTTCTTTAGCAAATGCATCTAGTTCTTCAGCTGATGGATCATGGCCCAAAGCTTTTTTAGCTTGTTTAGACATATATTTGTCTACTTCAGCTATTGTTACTTCTTTTTCTCCAATAGAATCTATTGGTCTACAGATGCCATCTGCATCTCTGTAGAATCCGCCTTTCATTCCTAAATCATGGAATTGTGCACCATAATAAACTTCTTGTAGATCTACTCCATCTACTCTAGATGCTAAAGCTACAGCGTAGTCTCTTACTTCGTCTGTATGTAATGCAGCGTGTTCTCTGAAATTTAAGAAGAACGCATCATACTTTCCTTCTGCAGCTAATCTAGCCTGCGCATATATTACTTTTAATTTATCTTGTTTTGATAAAGTACTCATTATTGTTTTATAAGTAGTTTTGCTTGATGTTTCTAATACTTGGGCAATTTCTCTAGGCGTCATACAATCAAGTATCTTTCTTCTTGATTCAGGTGATAAGCCTACTATTTTTTCAATGTCAAAATCATCGTTAGCATCTAATAATCTTTCTGCAACTTTAATGGCATTATCATCACTTATTTTAAATGTAGTTACATAAGTACGACCAGCATCTTCTAAAGTATTTAATCCAAAATATAATACTAGTTCGCCCGCTAATTTTGCCCATTCTTCAGCGGTTACTTCTTCGCCGTTTGCAATTTTACCTATTATTGCAGTTATATCACCACTCGATTGAAATATACTGGCAATTGTATTTCCAATAACATTTCCTTTAGAAAACAATTTTCTTAAGAAATCTTTATTAAACACTTCTGTCTTCATTTGTCGAAGAACATCACCTAAGCCGAGAACACTAACAGCATTTTTTATTTCTATAAGACCTTTACCAAGTTTACCTTGTGAGTACCAACTTAGAGCACCACCGGCTCCTTGAAGAAGTATTAAAGCATTTTGTAATACTGTAAGATCTGTTCCATATTTTTGATATGAATCCTCAGCTGCTTCACCTAAGCCAAATAAGAAACCTACTCCGGCTGTTGCTAGACCACCAGTACAGATTGTCAATGCCGTTGCTAATACAAATTCACCGGCTTTTTCAAATAAGTTTCTAAGGCCTTGCATCTCAGGGCTATCATATGCATAAGCTGAGTTTTCGTTTGCCCATTCGAAAAAACCAACGTTATGGTAAAGCCAATCGTTTGCATCTCCTACTAAATCCTGAGCAATAAATTCTCTTGTTGCTTTTGCTGCATCATCTAAGCCAACTAAGTCTAGTGCTCCAGCTGCAACATAGGCTGCTCCATCTACTACTGCTTCAGCTATATCTACTACTCCACTAAGAATTGATGTTGCACCAACTACTACTGTTGCTCCTACTTCTTTTACTCCATCCCAGATTTGTTCTAGAAAGCTCTTTTGGACTGTTGCTCTTGCTAAACCTTCATCTAGTGTTGCGTAATCATTTTCTTCGTAATCTTCTACGTCTGTTTCAATAAACTCATCTAGACTTAAAGATGTTAATTGTCTACTTCTGTCTATTGATGAGGAACCAGCTGAGTGATGTGATCCTCCACTATATGAGGCCAAACCGCTTGTTATAGATCCTAATGGTGATACACTTATTCCACTTGTTTGTTGATCTGCCATAATACCGCCTACTCTCTCTATTATTATTATATATTATTTCTGTTTATTTTATTACTAATTTTTAAAAATTTTACATATTTTTATTTAATCTCATTGAAATTTGATTTTTAAACTCTTCAAATGATATGTATTTTTTTGGTATTGTTGTTTCTTCAAGCAACTTTTTTTCGGTTTTATTTATAAGTTTTTCATATTTTTTGTATTTTTTATATAAGTCTATACTCCAATCGAATATCTTATCAACATCATATTCTTTATATAACATATTGTAGTTTTTATACAATACTATTAATCCTTCTACTGTTTTCCAAGCAAGATCTTCATCGCAAGCATTTCTTTTTTCAGCTTCTTCAATAGACCAATTCGTATTGTACGCAAAACCTTCTAAACCACTTAATTTATACTCTCTATTATTTTTTCTCGTGATTGAATCTGGATTTTCATTATACACATATGTTATTTCTTTAGATAAGACAATAATAGGTCTAAGAAGTATTACAAGATTATTAAATCCATTATCTTCATTTGCTCTACTATTATTAAATCTTATATTATTTTTCTCTAAGAATTCTCTTTTATAAATTTTACCATGTAACCAAATTGTATCTTGTTTCTTTATTTCTTCTATTCCATCTCTTTGATAAATAAAAGATGAAGTTACTAAGTCTGCATTTGTTTTTTCTATTTTGTTATATAATTTTTCTAATGAATGTTCATCATAAAAAGTATCATCTGCATCAATAAATACGATGTATTTACTTTTAGAGTTATCTATTCCATATTGTCTAGCTGCTCCTGGACCACCGTTTTCTGGTGTAGTTATCTCATCTATGTTTAGATATTTTTTATAATAATCAACTATCTGTTTATAATCTTTTCCCTTATCGTTAACTAATGTAACGTGATATTTTGGTAAATCTTTTTGAATGCTTATACTCTCTAGGGTTTTCTTTAATGTGTTGTGAGCATTATATGCTGGGATTATTATTTCTATATCATTCATAATATAACTCCTTACACATATCTTATTCTTATATAATTATAACATAAAAAAGCAACGATTATTCGCTGCCTTTATCGTTATTTGTTTCATCGTTATTATAATTAGTAAAGTATTTATTATTACTATTAGAATCTTCTAAAAAAGGTCTTAAATCAATTGTTACATCCTTTTGATTTGATACTTTATTAACAACATATGCTGGTTTTTGTAATTCTTTGTGTTCATAAGTATCTAAAGAACTTTTAATAGTGTTGATTCCATTTACACTAACGTTTCCTACATTTTTTAATTCATAATCTGCCATGTTCCATCATCCTAGCTTTCTTCTTCATCTTTACATCTGCTCATGCTAGTATAACAGCTTCTAATAGCCCTATAAAGGCTATTTTTAGCGTCTTCTAAAGCTGTTTTTGCTTCTGGAAATACCTCTGTTTCTATTGGATTATCATTTATTAATATGCCTTCATTAAGTTCTGGTTGAATATTATCAATAGTTTCTGAAGCAGAATCAATATTTCCTGCCACCCCTTGTAATCTACTTATTAATGATCTATATTTTGCTTTTTTACCCTTGTTTTCGGTATATTGCTTATAATCAT
>CAMJMP010000083.1 GCA_946407055.1 uncultured Mycoplasmatota bacterium
CATCTTCTTTTGCACAATAATGGTAACTGTCTATATAATAACAATTCATAAGTATCCTCCTTTATTAATTTTATTCTAGCATAGAATTATTGACATTTCAATGTTTTTAACTCTTTGTTAATAACATTTCCGTTTAAAAAAAAAGACTCCTTAGAGTCTTATAAATTATAAATGTCTAAATTCACTAAAATTATATGTTTTCCCTTTAGCATTTGTTATTTTATATATCTTATCTGTTTTTGTATCAGTAGCTTTATTGTTATTCATAGTTATTGAATGTTCTTCTAATTCGATTTCTTCTAGTGAAGGATCTAATACTTTATTTCCTTTTGAGTCTTTTTTATACATTGTCTGAGTTGGAGTTAAGTATGTTATATTTCCTTCTTTTATTGAATTGAATACAATATCTCCGCTATGATTTGTATATTTATCTACTTCTGGTCCAGTTAGATTTGTACCATGTACAACATCAGCTATAAATTCTCCTACTAATATTCCATTTTCTGTAGATATTAATAATGTCGCTTGATTTTTGTCTTCTATACCTGCAGGAAGTGAAATTGCTACATAATCTTTATCTTTACCTTTATGTGCTGAAGCTGTGAAGTCCCATTCAAAGAATTCATAGTTAACGCCCATGTCTTCTTCTTCATCAAAAGTTTTAAGCATTTCTATGCCATATCCTTCAAGGTGATATATTCCGTCTATTACACAGTTAAGTCCTATATCATCATTTCCTACATAAACATTATAATATATGAAATACGGTCCCTTTTCTTGTTGTTCTGAGCTTCCGCTTGTTTGAACTCTAATTACTACTTCTTTTCCATTTACTTTTACATAATTAGTTTCAAGTCCTAATGGAATATCCTGATCGTATTTTTTTGTAACTTCTGATATATCTAATTTATCATCATTTGTTTTGTTCTTTTCCTTATTTGTATTGTTATTATCAGGTTCTGGATCATCTGGATCTTCTTCTTTTTTTGATTTCTTCTTTTTTTCTTTAATTTCTGTATTGTCCTTTTTCTTTGACGATTTTTCACTGTCAGATGAATCATTTCCACATCCAACAAGAGTTAAGCACATTAATATTGCCAATAAACTTATTAATACTTTTTTCATTTTTTGTTCCTCCATATATATGATATTTCATTTGCAATTGATAATTTATCGAAATATCTTAATCTTCCGATCTGTTATATTCATATACTAATGGCAAATTAATTTTCCTGTATTAGAATCTGCTCCATATATTGTACAACTTGTTTCATAATGCAATGCTGTATAACCATTTGTTTTGGAATTGCCGTTATAACTACCATCTGAACACCAGTAATTATGTCCTTCAGATAGTGTTTTACATTGATCTGCAGTAAATATTTGATTTAAGATTCCAATATTGTTCTGATGATAAGTTCCATCTGTAGATCCTTGAATACAATATATTTTGCTATCTTTTAAAATACAAGAATAAGCTTTTGAAATAGTATTACCTGATAGCACTAAACCAAAGAAATTGTGTCTTTGTTTTCCGCCGCTTGTCTTGATTGTATTAATATCAGATGTATATTCACTTTCTGTAACAGTATCACCTAATTTTTTTGCATCATTACCTTCGGCGCTGAAATAAGCATAAACGCATCCTTCACAGTTTATTACTTGTTCTACTGTAACGTTCTTGTCATTTATTATTGGTGGATTCTCGTCATCTTCTAAGTCAAGAATTTCATCGTCATCTATGATCTCATCGTCTTCGATAATATCATCATCTTCAATCTCTTTTTCTTCTTGTTCTTTTTTGTTTTCTTTTTTCTTTTCTTCTCTTTTTTCGCGAGTTCTATTATTATTGCTATCACTCTTATCTTCTTTATTGCCACAACCAGCTAGTGAGAAAAGCAGTAACAAAGCAAATAAACAGAATAAAATTTTTCTTTTCATACATTTTCCCTCCAAAGTAATTATATCATAAATATGATTAATTCTTTATTTTGTCGTATTTTTCTTTCAAAATCTTATAAACTTCTGTGTCTCCAATAAGTTCCTTCGACATATCTAAAAACAACTCATATTTTTTTACTAATTGATTCTTTTTTTGTTCATCGCTTACAAATTGGACAAAGTCAATGTTTTGAATTAAATCTGAACATTTAATTATTACTGCTTCAAAGCCATATTCAATACAATTTTTGAACATATCTTTTGCTTGTTCTAGATAATCATCTATTTGAGGATTAAAACTTACTGCTTGAACTATATTAACTATTTTATCGCCAAAATCATTATTTAGTTGCTCATATGTAACATCAGTATCTTCTATTAAATCGTGTAATGCTGCTGCTATTACAATATTTCTTTCATATCCTAGCTGATATAGTAGATCAGCTACTCTAAAGCTATGTGATAATACTGGCTTAGGATTGTGACCAGATTCTGCAATATTCTTAGCAACATAATGGATGGCTTTATCCATTTCTTTTCCAAGCATCATTTTTTCTTCATTCATATCTTCAATGTACCACATAATAACACCTCAACAAAATTATATTAAAAAAGACTAGATTTCTCTAGTCCTTATTTATACTTGACTATATTTACGTAGATAATTGATTCCAGTAATGAATCCTAGAATAAATATATTAAATAATGCTACGTATAGGTCAAAATAATCAGCTGTTTTAGGATTTTTATGTGCAGGTAATACATAAGTTATTCTTTCGTCTTCTAACACAATTATTGTTTTTCCATTTTCATCGGTTATAGTATTTCCCGTTGTAATTATGTTTCCTTCTTCGTCGATTGTAAATGTTATTTCTTGTGTTATTTTATAATCTTCTGGTGCTTTTGTTTCTCTTAAAATGTATTCTACTCCTGTTTTTAATCCTTCAATTTTGTAAGTTTCTTTTGTTGAAACCCATTCTTTTATAATATTTCCATCTTTGTCTAAGATTTGAAGTGTTGCTCCGGCTAATAATTCTTTAGTTTCCTGATCTGCTTTACTAATTGATACACTTGTTTTTTCATCTTCTACTAGAAGTACTATGTTTCCATCCTCGTCTGTTGTTGTTGTGCAAGAAGTTATAATATTTCCATTTTCTTCTATCTTAAATTTTGTATCTGATGTTAATTTATAGCCTTCTGGTGCTACGATTTCTCTTAATGTATATTCTTCTTCTATGTTCAAACCTTCTACTAAATGAACTTCTTTAGTTGATATCCATTCTTCAATTACACTTCCATCTTTATTTATAACTTGTAATGTTGCACCTTCAAGTTCTTCTTCACTTAAAACATCAATTTTTTTGATTCTTACATCTTTTTTAATTATTTCATCTTCTACTAAGATTACTATGTTTCCTTCTGCATCTTCTGTTATGTTTCCTGTTGATGTAACATTTCCATTTTCATCAATTGTAAATGTTGTATCAGAAGTTACTTTGTATCCTTTTGGTGCAATTTTTTCTCTTAATGTGTATTCTTCATTAGATTTTAGTCCTTCAATGACATGTGCATCTTTTATAGAAGTCCATTCTTCAACTATGTTTCCTTCTTTATCAATTACTTGAAGTACTGCACCTTCTAGTTCTTTTTTAGAAGTAATATCTAGTTTAATAATTGATATTTTGTTTTTGCTATTAGTTACTTTTCCAATTAATTCTGCTTTATCTGTTGATTCTAAATTGATTTCTCCTGTAATTAGTTCTCCATTCAATTTAGTTAAAACGGTATTTCTTTCACTTAAATTAGTGAATAATACATTATGATCCGCAGTAACCATAAACTCTATTGGATTAACTTTCTTATATCCTTCTGGTGCGCTAGTTTCAGTTAAAATGTATTCTCCATCGTCGATTCCTACAAAAGTGAATGTAGTTTTCTCGCTGTTTATTTGAACGTTTACTTCTTTAGTAGTGCCATCTGCCATTTTCTTTTCTAATTTGAATTTTGCGCCGTTTAATGCTTTTTCATTATCATCAAGTTTATCTATTTCTACTTTATATGTGAATACTATTGCGTAATCATCTTCTGTTCTGTCTTTATCGGTTTCTACATTTGGATTGTTACTGTATTCTAAGTAGGCTGTATTTAAGTTTCCTTGACTTCCAAGCATTGCTTGTTCGTTCAATAATGAAGTGAATATTACCTCTATCTCAGCTCCATTTAGAGATGTATCGTTAATCTTTGTTGATCCATCTCCCCATCTTATTGTTAGTTCGAAACTATGGTCATTTGATTCTAATTCATATTCATTTAATGTATTTCCATTTATTTTAACAGAATCAATGTCTTTAAATGTTAGACCTTTTTCCATAATATCATTAAATGTAATGAAATATTTAGTATAAGATGTTACATTTTCTGCTAATACTGCTGATAGTCTAAACGGAACATCATCTCCAATATCGTAATCTGCTGAATCTTGCCATTCGCTGACTTCTCCGGTTGTATCATTGTTATCTTTTATTTTTTTCTCAAATTCAGGAGTTAGGTAATCTTCAATTAAAATTACAGTGTTTCCGTTTTCATCTGTATTTGTATTTGCTTCTGTTATTACTTTTCCCTCTTCATTAATATAGAATTTAATTTCTGAAGTAATTGTATATCCATTTGGTGCAATTGTTTCTCTTAATGTGTATTCTTCGTTTGCTTTTAGTCCTTCAACAACATGTGTTTCTTTAGTTGAAATCCATTCTTCTACAACATTTAATTCACTATCTATTAGTTGAATTGTTGCACCCTCAAGCTCTTCTCTTGTTGTTGCATCTATTTTGCTTACTGATACTGGAACTCTGTATGTGTTCTTGAAATTGAAACTTGCTGTATCTTTATTACTCTCTGCTAGAATTGTTCCATTTCCTTTATCTGTTAATGTTACTTCAAATTCATAAACAGTTTTAT
>CAMJMP010000084.1 GCA_946407055.1 uncultured Mycoplasmatota bacterium
ATACTTCTAGAATTACTTAGATATGTAGGATCTTTAGTTTCTATTTGGGAAATATTGAATAATTCTTTGATTTTTTCTTTTAATTCATTAATTCCTTCATTATTTGTAATACTCATGTTTATAATTAATGACTTATCAACACCTAATTCATCTATATTTATCTTCTTTGGTAGATCTGTTTTATTAATTATAATTATGTAATTCTTATCTTTTAGTTTAGATAAGATTTCTTTTGTTTCACTTGATATTTCTTCATTGTTATTTAATAAGAATAATACTAAGTCTGATTCTTCTATCATCTTTAGAGACTTCTCTACTCCGATAGCTTCTACTTTATCTTTTGTTTCTCTGATACCAGCAGTATCAATCATATTTAATACTATTCCATCAATAGAAATAGTTCCTTCTACGATATCTCTTGTAGTTCCTGCAATATCAGTAACTATAGCTTTTTCTTCCTCTAATAAAGCATTTAGAAGGCTACTCTTCCCTACATTAGGTTTACCTATAATAGATGTTTTAATTCCTTCTTTAATGATTTTACCATTCTTACTTTCTTTTAAGATTTCTTCTATTTTATTCTTTAATTTAGATATTTTAGGTACTAAGATATCATCTGTAATAATATCTACGTCATCATATTCTGGGTAATCTATATTAACGTTTATATTAGATATTATTTGAACCATATCACTTCTTAACTCATTGATAAGATCAGATACTTTACCACTTAATTGATTCATTGCTAGTTTATTTTGGATTTCTGTTTGAGCATTTATTTTATCCATTACTGCTTCTGCTTCTAATAAGTCGATGCGACCATTTAAGAATGCTCTTTTAGTAAATTCTCCTGGTTCAGCTAAACGACAACCATTAACTAATAATAGTTCTAATACTTTGTTTGTACAAGCTATTCCACCATGAGTATTTATTTCTACTGTATCTTCAGTAGTAAATGTCTTTGGAGCTTTCATTATAGTTACTAATACTTCATCTATTATTTCATTATTATTAATAATATAGCCATAATTGATAGTATGTGAATCAACTTTAGTAAGATCTTTACCTTTAAAGATTTTGTTTACTATTTCTATTGCCTCTGATCCACTTACTCTGATAATTGCTATAGCTCCAACGCCTTGAGCCGTGGAAATAGCGCAGATTGTGTCGTTCATATAGATTCCTCCTTCGCCGGTATTATAGCACAAAATTATTTCCCGGGAAATAAAAAAGAAGAATTTTATTCTTCTTCAGTATCATTATTTTCCACATATCTTATTACTATATGTCTATGTGGTTCTTCACCTTCACTTAGTGTTGAAATATTTTTAAATTTAGTTAAAGCGTTATGAACTACTCTTCTTTCGTATGAGTTCATATCATCTAATGTTACATCAACATGACTCTTTAATACTTCTTTAGCAGTTCTTTTTGCCATTCTTTCTAAATTTCCCATTTTCTTTTCTTTATAATTTTCAACATCTAGTAGGATATATGGGTATTTCCCAATTTGATTATATACTTGTTGTCTTAATACTTTTTGAATAGCATTTAATGTTTGACCATTTTTACCAATTAATATGTTATTGTTATCAGAATACATTTTAATATTGATTTGTTCATCTCTAATATTTGATTCTAATTGTACTTCAATTCCCATATTATTGATTAATTCTTTTAGATTCTCTTTAATAAAGTCAGCTATATCTTTAATAGTAGCTACTTTTAATACTACAGAACCCGCTTTGAATAACTTACCCTTTTTTTCTTCTGATTTATAAAGGACTTCTTTATCTGTTACTTTTAGATCAGCAAAAGCTTCTTCTTTTACTTCTTCTAATGTTTTGCCTTCATATTCGTGGATTTTTAGTTCCATATTTATTTCCTCTTTTCCATTAATTTCTTAATTATAATGTTTTGTACAACTGCAAAACCGTTTGTAACGATCCAATATAATGCAATAGCAGTTGGTAAACTTAATGATGCTATTGAAATCATTATAATCATGAAAATAAACATCATTCTCATTTGTTGAGCCATTTCATCAGATTGATTTGATTGCATTGATATCTTAAATGAAAGATATGTTGTTACTATAATTAATACTACTAATATTATATAAATATAATTGTGATGAGCTATTCCTGCTGTTGGTGTCATACCTAAGTTCATAGATAAGAAACTTCCTTCGAAAATAGCAGGTACTCTATTAATTGCTTCTAAGAATGCAAAGAATAATGGTAATTGAATAAATGATAATAGACAACCTGAAACAGGGTTTAATTCATATTTCTTATAGATCATCATTGTTTCTTGACTCTTAGCCATTAATGATTCATTATCTGTTTTATTAGCATATTTCTTTTCAATCTTAGATAATTCTGGTTGAGCCTTTTTCATATTCTCTGATTGTTTAACGGTTTTAATTTGAATTGGTAACATTACTAATCTAATTAATAACCCTATTATCATTACAGAGATACCCATATTTTTTACTAAATATCCAAATTTTAAGATTATATAAGCTAATGGTTTAACAAATAATGATTCCCATAACCCTTTATATTTGATATCACTTGGTTTAAATTCTTTACAAGTTGGTAAATCTTCTAATTTTGTTATTAGTTTGTCATCATATTTCAAATATTCTTTGTATAATTCATCATCAGATGGTTGACATAATATATTTGAAGTTAATGATTGTCCAGTTTTTTCGTATTGTATTACCTTTTTATCTTCTTTTATGTACTTAGTACATCCTACAGTTAAAAGTAATAATAGTACGATGATTGATATTTTGATTTTCTTCTTCATTACTTCACCTTTATTTCATTTATTAAACTTACTAAGGAGTCATTCATTTCATGGAATGAAGCATCCAAGCAGGCCTTCCTAATCATTATAATATAATCATACTTATTTTCAAATAATTTTTTATTATTGTCCATGATTGCTCTTACTTTTCTTTTTAGTTTGTTTCTTAAGTGAGCTTTTCCTGTCTTGTTACTAATTGCTATACCAAACTTGGTATTTTCATTTTTTCTTTCCTTAATATATATAACAAATAATTTATTTTTATAAAAAGATCCAGTTTGAATGATATTATTGAAGACTTTTCTGTCTTTGATCATTTCTCTTCTTTTCATACTTTACCACCTTTTTATACATAAAAAACCACTAATAAGTGGCTTATTTTATTATTTAACTACGATTCTTTTACGTCCTTTTGCTCTTCTTGAATTTAGAATATTACTTTCTTTTCTAGCGAAGAATCCGTGTTTTTTAGCTCTTTTTCTATTATTTGGTTGATAAGTTCTTTTCATAGTTATACACCTCCACATCTAAATAAGCTCTCTTATTATAATATTAGATTTTCCGAAAAGTCAAGGAATAATTGAGGAGCTAGACGGTTTGAAAAAATATTGTCCACAGAAATTGTGGATATGTGGATAACTTTTTCCACAATGTTAATTGAAAATTTGTTGATAATGTTGATAAGTAGGGGATTCCTTTTATTTATAATGCTTGAATTGTTCATTGTTTTGTTGATATGCTGTTGATGAGAAAAAATTATTAAATTACTTCTTTTATTTTTCAACAGGTTGAATTATAATAATTGTACAAATATTTCGGAGGGTGGGTGATTTTTTATGAGTGACAATGAAATTTGGAAACAATTTCTTGAAATTATAAAGAAAGACCTTAACCCAATATCTTTTAATACTTGGTTTGAAGAGACCAAGTTATATAAGATAGATGACGAAACAATAACTTTAGAAGTGCCGATGGCTATACATAAGAAGATGATATTAACAAATTATAATGATCTTGTTACTGATACTTTTACTGAAATTACAGGTGTCGAGAGAAAGATTGAATGTTTGTTAAAGGAAGAAATTGGGAATAAAGTAGAGAAACTAGTTAATGATGTTAATGATGAATCTGTGGATAATATAGAAGATATCGACAGTTTTGAATCTAATTTAAAGCCAAATCTTACTTTTGATAATTTTGTAGTAGGGGAATCTAATAAATTTGCTAGAACAGCTGCTTTAGCTGTAGCAAGTAATCCTGGAGCTACTTATAATCCTTTATTTATATTTGGTAAGAGTGGTTTAGGTAAAACTCACTTGATGCATGCTATTGGTAATTATATAGTTCAGAATAATCCAGATATGAAGGTTTTATATACTACTAGTGATAATTTTAGAAAAGATTATGCTAATATCTCTAATAATGGGAATTCTATAAAGGATTTTGATGATTTTAAGAATAAGTATAGAAATGTTGATGTATTAATAATAGATGATATTCAATATTTAACTAATGCTCAGAAGACACAAGAGGAATTTTTCCATACATTTAATGAGTTACATAATAAAGGTAAACAGATTATTATCAGTTCTGATAGTTCACCAGATGATTTAAAAGTATTAGAAGAAAGACTTAGAAGCCGTTTTAACTGGGGATTACCAGTTGATATCTATCCACCTGATTTTGATTTAAGGTGTAGAATTATTAAAGATAAGATAAAACATTCTGCTATATCTTCAAAGATTACTGATGAAGCAATAGAATTTATTGCTAATAACTTTGAAGGTGATGTTAGAAAAATAGAGAGTGCTATTAATAGATTGGTTGCTTTTACAGCAATGGCTGTACCTGATATAATAGATTTAGAGTTTGCTAACGAAGCATTGAAGGATATTGTAGGTAAATATAATCCTTATAATACTAATGATGTTGTATCAATACAAAAGGCAGTAGCTGATTATTATGGAATAACAGTTGAAATGCTGAAAGGCAAAAAAAGAAGTAATAATATAGCATATCCGAGAATG
>CAMJMP010000085.1 GCA_946407055.1 uncultured Mycoplasmatota bacterium
AAGTCTTCAATTCTTTTCTTTTCATCGTCTACAGGGCCATTAAGAGGTCTTACGAATACTCCGTTGAATTTATCATGTTCTCTTAATTTCTTATCTATTTCTTCTTGATGTTCTAGATATAACTTATTAATTAACTCTTCTGCTTTTAATAAAGCCTTTAAGTCTTCTTTACATTTTCTTTCATGATCGTCAGCTATCTTAGTTCCATTAGTAATGAAACCATCTCCTCTTTTCATGATACGATTAGAAGTATAAGTTATTTCTTTAGTTTCTTCATTATAACTAAAGTCACTTCTATTCTCAAAACCAAAAGAAGTTACTTCCCAACGAGAATTAGCACATATTCTTTCTCTTAACATATTTCTGGCATGGAAATATTTATTAATAGAGCGATCCCCTTCATGTTCTTTTAAGTATATAGAAACTATTTCATCATTAATAATCTTTTCTTGATCTTTTTGAAATTTGTTTCTAACTTTATGACTTAATAAATCTTCTGTAGTCATGTCAAACCCTCACTTTAATGATATCTATAATAACAATAGATGATTAATTAATCAATAAAAAAGAACAGTTTATACTGTTCTTTTATATTGTTCTTCTATTGATTGTTTATATTTACTACTGAAGTAAGTACCTTTAGTTGAATATGTTTCTAGTAATCTTAATAATACAAAGTCTAAATCCATATGAGAAGCTTTAGCAGCTTGGTAAGCTTTATTATCTGGTGTGTCTAGATATAACTTAGCACTAGATATATCTGATTTAAATTCTATTAATAATGTTTCTAAATCAATATCTTGGTTTAATCTATTTAACCACTTAATTAATAGTTTTTTACCTATTTCACCATAGTTACGTAAATACATATTAGTATAGCCTTCAGCAACTGAAGTTTTATCTTCTAAAGTTTTATTATCTACTTGGAAATTTACTCTATGTCTTCTTGGTGGTTCAGGATATCTTACTTGATATCTATCGATTATTTCTTCTACTTTACTTAAAGCAGTGAAATCACCAATATGTTTTTCTAGATATTCAAAAGATACTTGACTATCTGGTACATATTTACCACCCATTTTAACTATATAATGTCTATCATATGTTATTTCTTTAGTTTCTTCATTAAAACCAAAGTTAGATCTAGTTACAAAACCATCACTAATTAATTCCCATTTAGAATTTGAAGATGCAATTCTTCTTAATTCTTCTCTTTGCTTAAATACATCTTGAATAGATGCATCGCCAGGGAATTCTTTAGTATAGCCATTAACAATATTAGTATAAATATATCTTTCTTTTAATCTTTCAACGTTAGCTTCTTCTTTTTCCATTATTAATTCTTCAATTAATTTCATACAAAACCCTCACTTATAGTTATTTATATTAACATAAAAATTAATAAAAGCAATAAAAAAGATTTGGTTATCTACCAAATCTTTTTATATTATTTGCTTTAGCGTATTCATTTATTACTTCTTCGATACCGTAATTTGTTGGTCCATGGTATGTTGTACCATCTTCATCAACGTTACGATACCAGCATTCAAATACACCATGTTCTACTTCTTTTAAGTATAAACCATTAGTAATCATTCTAAATGTTGCTACTCTATGCATTAAATCTATTTTAGATTCTTCAGGTAAATCTGAATTACTAATAGCACTAATTAATTCTTTAAATAATATTCTCATATATATCCCCCCCTTTTTTATTTCATATAATCATATAAAAAGAGAACTATTTTGTTCTTTTTTTGCTGTTTTTTTCTTGTCTTAATAGTTTTAAAGCAGACATAGATTTTTCATCAGGTTCTTTTTTTTCTTTTGATTTTATCTTTCCAAGTTCTACTAACAATTTATTAGCGATATCCCTAAAAGATTCATCTTTTAATTTATAATCACCGTTATAGAATTTTTCTCTTTCATTTAATAATACGTGTAGATGAGCTAGTAAGTCTTTATATTTGTTTAAGAAAGCCATTTCTTTGGCTGCTATTCTTCCCCAGTATCCACGTTCTCCATAATATTTCTCATTTTCTGCATGATAACCATCTTCATCTCTATATACTTCATATGAGTCATGTTCAGCGAATTCTGGATCATCTTGATTTATAAAATTATCTTCATAGTGGAATGAATAGTTTTCATATCTCCACCAAGCTGATGTTCTATCAATAGTTGTAAGTATTTTAGCAATACTACTTTCTATGTGTTCAATTATAGTACGTGATTCTGGAGTTAATAGTTCATAGAATGCTGCTCTTACCTTTTTTAAATATCTTCTATGATTTAAATAACAACCTAAATCAATTGTATAATCATATACAAAGTCAACGACTCCTTCTACTACGGTATCTATACCATCTCTAATTTTTCCCATTTATTCTTTCCTCTTTTTATTATCATAGAAGCATAGAAAAAGACCTCTATGATTTATATTCATAGA
The DNA here is from genome assembly GCA_946407055.1 of uncultured Mycoplasmatota bacterium. Classification (GTDB taxonomy): domain Bacteria; phylum Bacillota_I; class Bacilli_A; order RF39; family UBA660; genus Coprovivens. The sequence goes on from CAMJMP010000085.1 coordinate 2,450, forward strand.
AGTCTTACAAATACTTATGTATCTATATATTCCATTTTAGTGTTGTTGAAATATATATTGAGTTACTCCCCTCTAAGTAATTACATTATACCATGAAATGGGGTTTTTCTCAAATTTAGGTACTCTATTGTAATGTTATTTGGCTTGGTTCTGGATTTAATTTTCTTGCCATTTCTTCTCTTTTCTTAGATACAACATCTAAGATATATTGAGCTCTTGGTGTAAATGTAGCTGCCCATCTAAATAGTTCATCTACATAATCACTAGTTATACTACCAACAAATTGATCATTATAATTATCTAATGGTTCAGTATAAGAAGTCTCTACTAAATAATTTAATAGATTTAATAAACGTTTAATACCTTCTTTACCAAACTTAGATTCAAATTGTTGTGATGCAATTTCAATGTATTTACATTTAGATTCAGTGGTATCTCTATATTTCTTAGAAGTTAATTCTTCGAAATAACTCATTAACTCTCCATATTTTCTTAAATATGGATTTAATAGTTTATCTCTTTTTTGTTCTAACTTTAATAATCTATCTAATAGTTCTCTATGTTTAGATACAAATTCTTTTTCAGGATCTGTGTATAAGTCACTTGTTTTATAACCTGTTCTTGTTCTAGTAACTCTATTTAGATCAAATGTTATTTCATCATGTTCTTCATCATATTGATAATTAGATTTAAAAGTAAAACCTGATGGTGTATAGATCCATCCAGTTGTATCTTCTATACCCATACTAATTCTATTAATTAATGTATTAATTCTTTTTAATCTAAGTTTATTAACTGGATCTAATTTTCTAGATATCATTGTACATTCACTATATCTTTTTGCTTTTTCTTCTTTTACTTGTTTGTTTAGTTCAATTACTCTTGTTGATACTAACATATTTTAAAACCACCCTTGATAGTTATTTATTCTATATAATTGAAAAGATTAAGTCAATAAAAAAGAAATAACTAATTGTTATTTCTTTTTGTGATCATAATTCTTTTCAAGTTTTTTAATTACTAATGTTCTGTTCATTGTTACTAATGAGTTATCAGGTATTTCTTCTTTAACAACAGTACCTGCACCAATAACACAGTTCTTACCTATTTTACTTCCTTTAAGAATCATACAGTTAGCACCAATCCATGTGTTATCACCAATTGTTATTGGTTCAGTACGATATTCACCATGAACTTGACCATGCTCATTGAACATGTGGTTGTTATCGTAGATGATAACGTTAGGTCCGAATGATACATCATCACCTATTACAACTTCACAGAAAGCATTACATCCGAAGTTATCATTAGCGAAGAAATTTTCACCTAAGATGATATGTCCACCTTTCTTAGCAGATATCTTAGAGTTCTTACCAACAATTGCAAATCCTTTTACTTCGACGTAAGATCCTTCTCCATCTATTACTACACATTTCTTATTATTAAAGAATGTATTTCTTAATCCTTTTATTTTTAATTTTTTACCATATTTTATTTTGAAATATACATTGATTAGAAAGTTCTTAATGTTACTTAATACTTGTTCCATTATATATCCCTTTCCTTCCCATAAACATTATAGCAAAAACAAAGGGAAAGATAAAATCTTTCCCTTGTTATTATTTGCTAGTTTTTTTCTTTATTCCTTTATCAAAGGATTGTTATCTTGGTATTTTTTAGAACTATAAGAAATAATATTATCTAGTGCTAATCTATATACCAAGAATGGCATTACTTCATAATGATATCCATTTCCATTTTTGATATTATTATAATCTATATCTGATATCATCCAATTTAAAGCAGTTTCATCTGCTTTTAATTCATAATCTTCTTCTCCATTACTATCTATCATGCTTATAATACTGCCATTCTTTGCTCTGTTAAAATCACTTTTACAGTGAGCCAGTTCATGTAATAAAGCAAAATAAATATCGGCTATTCTTTTTGTTCTGGTAGTTAAGTAAATAGCAGGTTTATTATTTAGAACTCTAAAGGCGCCTCTTATTTTAGCTCCTTTTAGATCTGGTTCTATTGCAAGGAAAATTCCGTTTTCATTAAACTCTTTAATTAATCTGTTTTTATCAAATCTGCGTTCTTTTGCTTCTTCCCTAATATATTTAACTAGTTTAGGAATATTCTCCTTACTGTATTCTTTTATTTCTTGTTCTTGAACAACTTTAAAACATCTTTCTAACCACAGCGCTAATAATTCCGGTTTATCATTTTTACTTTTATAGAAAATGTGACCATCCGAATTATACATTTGGTTAGGATCTGATAGTCTTAAATACTTTAATATTGATCTAGCAATACTATAATCATTTTGTTCATTGTTATATGATATACCATATGTATTTGGTAAATCTTTATAATCAAATTTAT
>CAMJMP010000086.1 GCA_946407055.1 uncultured Mycoplasmatota bacterium
GATACAATCAATGATACAGTAGGTAATAATACTAATGAAATTAATAGCTTAAAGACTAAAGTTAAGAATTATGATGAAACTAGTTTTAGAGCTTTAACTGGTTGGTTAGGTTATAATCAAAAATTGAGTAGCCAATACAATAATTATCAAAATCAAATGTATTATGTTTGTGAGAGAGGTTACTTAACTGGTAAAGTTCCTGATGGATGTCCAAAATAAAAAGACGATTAAAGCGTCTTTTTTTAATTAAACTAAAAAGAGTAAAGAAATGTCTATCTAAAGGAAGATACTTAGTAGTAAATTTTTTTCTTTGTTATAATATTAGTAGAATAGGTGATGTCTATGGTAGAAGAAATTAGTAATAGATTAGATCAAGCAATAGCGAATATTAAAGAATTAGATATTATTGCTGATTTACCAACTATTTTAGAAGATATGATGTATATTTTCGTGGAATATGACAATAAATATAAAGAATTGTCTTATAAAGATAAATATATGTATGGAGACGTGTTTTTCTCCAAAATAGTTGATTATTCAGCTGAGTTTGTTAAGAAATTTATGAAACATTTTTATAATGTAAATGTTGATATCGAAGAGACGAATAATTATTCTTTAGTATCAGCTGCAGCTGCATTTGAGAAGAAATCAAATAAAATATTATATACATCTTTGGGAATTTTGCTTGCATGTAGAAGAAAGTTTGAATTCATTTTAACTTTCTTTCATGAGTCTTATCATAAGCTTCAACATGATGCCTTAAAAGAAAATACGATGGAGGGTTTATTAAATTATCCACCATCAATGTTATTAGAATTAAAAGAAATAATTTATAGAGATTCAACGCCTGATGAAACTTTCCATAAATCTAATTACAATAAACTATATTATGAAACAACAGCAATGATGACATCTATTAATATGTTAAAATCAATGTTTGCTAGATTGGTTAAATCTTATGAAGAATATTGTAGAAGAAGTGAAAAAACAGTAGAACCAGAAGTATTAAAGAATAGTTCAATATTAGAAACAATTGCTTTGGAAACTGCTGTGGAAAACGAAAAAGAAATGAAAGCAAACGGAAGATTAGATAATGGAATTATTAGAGAATTACATTCAAGAATAATTAATAGCCATTATGTTTTAAATGGTGAAGAAGTAGATAGATTAATTACTTTAGATAAATATGTTAAAGCTCATCCAGAATATAAAGAGAGATATCCTGTACTTAAGATATTAATTAATGATCAGTATAAGTTAAGATCTTATGATGAATTAAAAGAAGAAAAAACTAGGTTGCTTGGAAAAAGAAATGTTAAAGAATATTCTTTAGTAAGTGATATGTTTAGAACAGTTCTATTAACAGATCCAATATTATATTTAAATGCTTTAATAGAAACAAATAATTATGCTGAAATAGTTGCTTTATTTGAAAAGCATCCAACATTAGTTAGTGAGTATCCTGAAGAAATAACCGCGTTAATTGTAAAATGTAAAAACGATCAAATAAAAGAATTTATAAAAGCGAAGTGTCAAGGAACTAAGATGGATTTATAAAATCCTCTTTTTCTTTGGTATAATTGTATTATAGATGGTGGTTTATATGGTAAATATTATGAAGAATAGAAAAATACCAAAAGCTCAACAAGCAATAGAAAATGTTGAGAGTGAAGATTTTATTCAAAGAATTCCTATAGTATTAGAAGAAATGTATATGAATTTATTTGCAACTAAATATATGGGAAGAAAAGAACCGATTGTAAAATATCCAGAAGCTCATGAATTGTATGAAGATTTAATGGTAAGGTTTTGTTCTGGAATAGTTAAGCAATATTATAAACATGTTTATGGTATTGATTTAACATTTGAGCCATCTGATGAAACAGTATTACAGTATGCAACATGTGCTTATAATCCTCAAACAGATAAAATACTATATAATCCTACTGTATTTGAATTGAACCATGTAAAGCATGCTAGTTATTTAATATCACTATTACATGAAGCAAGACATAAAGTTCAATATGATGCTTTTAAAACAGGAGACATTAATAAAATATTAGAATATGATCCAACTATGATATTACAAGCGAAAGAATATGCATTTGAACAAAATCAAATGGCAGAAGGCAATATTAGTTTTGGAATTGATAATTATCCAATGTTATTTACAGAGTTAGATGCAGAATCTAATGCTTTGGAAACAATAGGAAAGATAGTAGATAAATTTTTAGGATTATATGAGAATTATTGTAAAGAGAATAATATAGAATATGATACATCATTAAAATATAAATTTGCGCATTTAATTAGATTATTAGCAACTGAATTTTCAATTAATTATCATAAAGATATTAATAGAGGTTTAGTGCATCCATTTTATATGTCTGAACTAAAATGTGCTTCTACTTGGGTATCTAAGTATGATCTATATTGTGATAAAGTTGATAGATTAGTTGAATTAGATAAGTTTATAAGAGAGAACCCTGAATTAAGAGAAAAGTATCCAATACTTGATTTGATTATTAATAAAGATTATACAAAGAAGAGTTATAATCAAATAATTAGAGAACGAGATACTTTATTAGAGAGAAAAGGGGAAGCTTATAAAGATAAGATAATGCAATTATATAGAGTTATCATTTTCAGTGATCCTATATATTGTTTAAATTATTTTGTCGATGAAAATAGATTTAGTAGTGTTGAATATTTTGTTACTCATCATGAAAGAGTGTTAACAGAATATAAAGATGAAGTTGAAAGAATAGCTTTCAATGCTAAAGATGAAAAAATTAAAAAATTCTTAGAAAGATCACTTGCTAAGACAAAAAAATAAGATGGATTAATAATCCATCTTTTATAATACAATGACTAATGTGTAGTAAATGGCAAAGGCCATTAACATTAAGATACCTTCAGTTTTATTAATCTTTCTTGCTGTTTCAGAGAAGACGAATAAAGCAAATGCTGAAGCTACTAAAGCAATGATATCTACCATTTGAAAACTACCTGGTGTAATACCACCGAAGATAGCTACTGGAATACCTAATACGATACAGATATTGAAGATATTACTACCAATGATATTACCAATTAACAAATCTTGTTCACCTTTTTTAGAAGATACAATAGTAGTTATTAATTCTGGTAAGGAAGTACCAAATGCAATAATAGTTAAAGCAATGATTCTTTCACTAACATGTAGTGAACGAGCAATTGCTTGTGCATTATTTACAACTAATTCACTACCTGCAATAATACCAACGATACCGATTACTACTAGTACTAATGATACTAGTAGATTGAACTTTGGTTTTTCATCTGGTTCATCATAATCAGATTCTTGTTTTCTTCGAGCAAGTGATAATAAATAATATAAGAATATAGTAAAGAATAAAAGAATTACAATAGCATCAGCTCTAGTAATAGAATTGATTCCGTTACCAAGTTTTTCGTCTAGGAATAAAACAGCTAAGATAGTTGATATTAACATGGTAAGAGGTAATTCTTTTTTTACTGTATTATTTTTAATATTAATAGGATGAATAACAGCTGCAACACCAAGAATTAATAAAATATTCATGATGTTACTACCGATAACGTTACCTAATAACATATCTGTACTATGATTAGCTAAGGCATTCATTGATACAGCAAATTCTGGTGCAGATGTACCGAAAGCAACAATAGTTAAACCAATTAATATTTTAGGAACTTTAAAATTACCTGCTGTTGATGAAGCACCATCAACAAAGATGTCTGCTCCTTTAATTAGTAGGACAAAACCTACTACTAATAGTAATATGTTTAGTATCATGTAATCACATCCTAGGTTAATTATACTATATATTTTTGTTAATATATTATAAAATAGTGATAATGAGGTGATAAGAAAATGGAACTTGTTAAGAATATAGCAATTATATTTATGTCCATCTTTTTTGAAAGTATGCCTTTCTTATTACTAGGAGCATTAATATCTTCAATTATTGAAACATATATATCAGATGAAACAATGGCGAAGTTAATACCTAAGAATAAAGTACTAGGTAGTATAGTAGGGATTTTTTTAGGTTTCTTTTTACCTGCATGTGACTGTGCAGTAATACCTGTTTCTAAAAGATTAATTAAAAAGAAAGTACCTATTAATGTAGCTATATCTTTTATGCTTGCTTCACCAATTATTAATCCAGTAGTTTTATTATCTACTTACCAAGCTTTCTATAGAGGTAATCCAGAAATGTTTTGGTTTAGACTTGGTTTAGGAATTGTTATTGCTTTAGTAATTGGAATTATAATGGGAATTATATTTGGCGATAAAAAAGTTATTATTAATAGTAGCGACGATCATGAATGTTGTTGCCATAAGCATGATGAAGTAGAAATAGAAGAAGGATTCGAAGACTTGTTAGAACACAAGCATAAATATGAACACAAACATGAACATGAGTGTCACTGTCATCATCATGAAAAACATACCATTAAAAATGATTTCTTATCTATTACTAAACATACAGCATTAGATTTTTATGATGTAGTTAAGTATTTAATGTTTGGAGCATTAATAGCTAGTTGTGTACAAGTATTATTACCAAGAAATATATTAGCTATATTTAATAATAATCATATGTTATCTATTTTAGTATTAATGTTATTTGCTTATTTAATATCATTATGTAGTACAAGTGATTCTTTTGTAGGTAAGTCATTAATGAGTACATTTAGTAAGAGTAGTATTATGGCTTATTTGTTATTGGGACCTATGATAGATAT
>CAMJMP010000087.1 GCA_946407055.1 uncultured Mycoplasmatota bacterium
TAGCTTACTATAACTTACCTGTTTATATACCTGGTAGTGATTCCTATACTAGCGCATTAGGTTACTATCCTGATTCCCTAAATGCTATTGTTAAAGCAATGAAAGTTAATTTAGGAAAAGAATCAGAAACACCTATTAAAACATTTAGTATTTCATTCAATGATGAATATAAACCAAAAGTTATTGGTCGCGGCCTAACTGGTGGTGCAACACTTAAATTAATGCCTGGCTTCGAAGGTTACACTGAATCACGTGCTCGTGAATGGTGTTCTTCTTCAGGAGTTAATTGTGAATTCGTTACTGTAACTGATCCAAATCCAGAAGGTCAAATCCTAAATCAAAGCGTTCACGATGGAACATTAATGAAAAATGTATCATCTGTAACATTCACAATCAGTAATGGTCAAGGATCTAAACAAAAAGACACTGATAAAGATGACGACGATGATGATGACGATGATGATAAAGACAAAGATAAAGATAAAGAAAACGAAGGCAGCGATGAAGGTGGCAGCGGTAGTGGCAATGGAGACAATACTCAAGATCCTCCAGAACCTGAACCAACTGATCCACCAGCTGATGAACCAAGCGACGATACTGGTAATAATTAAAGTACCTCCTAAAGGTACTTTTCTTATAGAAAGAGGTTTGCTATGAAACATATAGAAACATTTACAACTAACAAAATTAATAAAGATATTAAAATAGCTCTCTTAAGTGATATCCATTATCACGATAGATTTAGTACTAGATTATTAAATAAACTAACTAAACAGATTAAAAACAGCCAACCTGACTACATATGCTTAGTTGGTGATATAGTTGATCAAGTTAAATATAAGAAATTAGATAAACTAATAACATTCTTGAGCAATATATCTACTATCGCTCCTATAATATGTGTTTTAGGTAACCACGATGAAAAAAGTGGTTCACTTTGGACATGGAAACATGAACCAAATAAACACCTTATAGAAGCCTTAAATAGTATAAAAAATCTACATCTATTAGAAGATGCTACTTATCAAGATGGTAATTTAGTATTCTATGGTTTTAACTTCTCATTTAATTATTATGAGAACTGCAAAGAAAGTTATGAAGAATTCAACTATGAAGCAAATGAATTAAAAACAAAACTAAATAAAAGTAATTACAATATTGTTCTATTTCACTCCCCTATTAACATTTATGACTTCATTAAAAATAACCCAAACCATGAACTAGCTAAATCAGATCTAATATTTAGTGGTCACATGCACAACGGTATATTACCTTTCTGGTTATCATATCCACTTAATAAAATATTTAAAACAAATAGAAGCATAATCAGTCCACAAAAAAAACTATTCCCTAAATATTCTCAAGGAAGAGTTTATGGTAAACCCGAAGGATATATTTTTGAAGCAATCACTAAACTAAGTCGTTCTACAGGATTCTATCATTTATTTAATATATTCTTCTTTAAGAACATTGAAATAATTGAAATAAAAAGATCAAACAATTAGTTTGATCTTTTTTATTATAACTTAGGTTGGAAGTCTACTACACTCCACTTTTCAGTACCATTTTGTTGTACAACAATTACAGTACCTTGAGTATCATAACCCATATCATTTACATAAGTCCATTTAAGTTTAACTTCATAAGCTTTAACAGTATTAGTACCTAACTTATATGTAGTTTCATTAACAGAAACAGTTTCAATAGATTTAACTTCAGGTAACTTTTGTTCTCTAGTACCATAAGTATCATCTAACATAGTTTTATAAATATTTTCCATAACGCTCTTAGTAAAATCATCTAAGTCATCTACATGGTAATATTCGATACCACCAACATCATATTTATTAACTTTAGTACTCATAGTATATAAATCATTAACAAACATTCTAGCAACATACTCAGAGTATTTCTTTTCATCTACTTCTTTTTCATTAATAATTTCTTTTAACTTAGCAAATTCTTCTTTGTAATAAGCAGTATCTCTATCACTTATTTTATATCCATAATCTTTTACTTCATCTAGTACTTTAATTTCTATAGGTACATTTTCTTTACCTTTAAACCATCCTTTTAAAGGTCCCTTATGTAATGCTCCAGCAATAACTAAACCTATAAATACTAATAAAGCAATAATAAACAATGTTAGAAGTATCTTCTTAACTACATTTCTTTTTTTCTTCTTTTCCGTCATAACTTTTCTAGCCATTGTTACCATCCTCCTTATTATCACTCTTTATTTCGTCCATTAAAGCAGGACCTTCTTTTTTAATTAAATCATGAACTATCGTATCATTAGATACAACTAATAATTCTTCAGCATATTCTTTATATTTCTTAATATAATCTTCATCAATAATAGTATTTTCTTTTAATGTAATATAATTATTAGCACTATTATTGTAATAAACTTTATTAGTTATAAAGTTACCATTAGGGAATATAACTACGTTATTTTCACCAACATCATAAATATCATGACCTAATGCGTAAGGACTACTAAATCCCATCATATTACCTAATGTAGGCAATATATCATACATACCAGTAACATTATTATTAACACCTTTTAACAATTGAGCTTTCTCTGGATTCTTTGTCCAAATTATTAACGGAGTTTTTCTATTAATTTCATTAGCAAAATAATCATAATTTACATACTCAGGATCTTTTTCACTATATGTAACTCCAGTCTTCTTATCATAATTGTAATAATATTGGAATTCACTCTTATCTAACTTAGCATCATGATCTCCATAGAATACAAATATTGTATTATCAAAATGATCACTATTTTCAACAAACTCTAAGAATTTACCTAATGATAAGTCTGCATAGTGAACACTTATTAAATAATTACCTAACTTAGTACCTTTTAGATAATCATCAGTCTTTGTTTCTTGTAATCCAGTCTTTGGATTAGTATATGTATATGTATTAGTTAAATCTAAAGCACCTAACTCTTCATATATTTCTGGATTCCAATCAGTTGCAGCAAATGGTGAATGGTTAGATAATTGAATTAATGTACCCATGTAATGTTCATGTTCATCTTCAATTTTTTCTAATTTCTCACCCATTTGTTCAAAGAACATTTCATCTTTTAATCCTAAACCTACTCTATCTTTTTTCTCATCAAAATCAAAAGTATCTTTAAAATACATTTCTTGATAACCTAATCTAGGATGCATATTATTTCTATTCCACATAGTAGCTCCATTAGCATGAGCACTAAATGTGTAATAACCTTGTTCTCCTAATAACTTAGGAATACTAACAAAATATCTCTTATAATAACTAACAAATACAGTACCACTACTAACTGGCATCATTGATGTATTTAAAGTAAACTCAGTATCACTACTAGTACCTACACTTATTTGTGGATAGAAATTACTAAAATACATACCCTCTCTAGTTAGTTTATTTAAAGCAGGAGTAACTTCTTCTCCATTTATTTCCATATCAACTAAGAAACCTTGAATACTTTCCATATGAACAAATACTACATTCATACCTTGTAATGTATTAGTATATTTATTTTCTTTCTTATTAGCATCTTTTCTAATCTTTTCCCCATAGAAAGATTTAAAGTTTCTAGCAGCAGAATCATAACCAAACAATGAGTTAATTCTTGGTGTTAAACTTTGTACCAAGTCATTACCTTGATATAAAACAATACCAAATCTTTGTACAATATACTCTCTATTCCATTGTTTAACTAATCTACTTGCATCTGTACCATCTATTTTAATAACAGTAAATATTAAAACTACAAAGCCAGTTAATAAAGTACCAAAGAACATTCTCTTATTCTTCTCTATACTACCTATATAGTTATAATAGTTACCTACCTTTAATACTCTATGAATATAATAATATAATAATGGGAATGCTATATAAATAAAGTCAATAACTCTAAACTTATCAACTAATGAATCCCCTACTTCTCCAACCAAACCTAATTCAGCAATTAAACTAAATGAAGCAAAAGAAGTATAGAATATATAATAAATAGAATTAACTACACACATAGTAGTAATAATAACCAACCATATAAAATAATATTTAAATCTTTTTTTAGGTTTAAATAAATATCCAAAAGCACCAATTATTATTAATAAAGCTAAATCACAAATAAAAGGTTTATAATCAAAAGTATTATGAATAGTAAAATGTCTTAATAAAACAGATTCTAACATTGTAAATAATACAAATGATATAAATAACTTGTTAGTAGAAAAATATCTTATAACACTTTTATTTAACTTTTTAAAAAAGGTTTTAACTTTTTTCATTATATCCCTTCTTACGACTACCATTATAACACAAAATAACCACCTAACTCAACCAACTTACCTCATAAAAAATCAATTTACACTTTACATTTTCAACATTTAATAGTAATATATAAATACATGAGATGCAGGTGTAGTACAATGGTTAGTATACAACCTTGCCAAGGTCGAGATGGGAGTTCGATTCTCCTCACTTGCTCCATTTGAATTTAACTAGTCTTTTGACTAGTTTTTTTTTGTACAAAAAAATGAAAGATAGTTCTTTCATTATTTTACTTGCTAATAGATATGATATACTTAATACATGATTGGAGATAGATAATATGAATCCTGAATTTGACAATAAAGACAGCTTCTCTGCAATAACTACATTTGCAAAAGATAAAAAGTTTACTCAAAACAGATCTAAACCGATTATTAGAAATCTAAAATTAATTGAACCCTCTGAAAAT
>CAMJMP010000088.1 GCA_946407055.1 uncultured Mycoplasmatota bacterium
TACTTTATTATAAGTTACATCTAAGTACTTACATACTTCTTTAACAAAATAATCAGTTAAATAAGGATTTCTAACTAATATAGGTCCCAATAAATATGTTCCATAGAAATTATTATCATGAATACCTTCAAAATTCATATTCTTATTATATCCAGTACCAGTAATAACCTTAAAAAGATTATCACCATAATTACTCATTTCTCTAGATCTATTTTGGAAACCAATAACTTTATAATCAAACAAGTCAGTAGAGTAGTATTGTTCACCAACAATTCTTTCACTAGCTTCTCTTGCTTTAAAATTAAATAGAGCTAAACACTCTTTGAAAGAACCATCTAGGTTTTCAATTCTATTACCAAATAATTCTATTGCATTACCAGTAGCAATAATAAACTTATTACTATCAATAAACTCTTTAACTTGATCTTTATATTGATTTAAATGATTAATAGCTAATAATTGATTTTCTTCACTACCTGTACCGATATAAACCATATCATATTTATTAAAATCAATTTCATCTTCTAAAGATAAATAATCTACATTAACTTTAATACCTTGTTCTTCTAACTTTTTACTTAAATATCTAACATTACCATTCTCACCATAAAGGTTCATTAAATCATAATATAAATGTACAATTTTAAATGTCTTCATTATGATTCATCTCCCTTCATTAATGCTTTAATATTAGCAGTCATATCGAAACAAACCATTGTATATAATTTTCCTTCAGTCTTATTCTTAATAGTTGGTATTAATTTAGTATTAATATCATCTACTAATATAATCTTATCTTTAGGTATCTTTGCAAATTCTAATCTAGTAGATACATCATATCTGAATCTACCAATACATATTATTTTATCGATATCCTTATTATTTAATAATTCAAAATCTACATCCCATAACCAAGATAGGTCATTAAAATGATATCTTCTAGAAACATTATCAAATCCTAGGATAATTGTTTTCTTTCCTTTTTGATTAACTATATATTTAATTGATTGATAATAACTCAAGTTATTTTCATTCTTACTTTCTAACATTGTTAATTCTCTACCAGCAAAGTTATAAACTTTACCACGTTTACTAGGTAGTTTATCTTTTGTAATAGATGATGTTATTTGTTCATCACTTAAACCAATTTGTCTACATAAAGCATATGCAGCAACAGTGTAGTATAAAGCATATAAAACATCATTATTTAAATAAACAGTATTACCATTAATTCTTATTTCATTTGCTTCATAATCGACATGTGATACTTCATAATCAACTACACCTCTAGCAAAGTCTCCATTAGGACATTCATAATTGCCGATATGTCCATATTGATAATATTTATAATGTAACTTGCTATGACAGAAAGGACAATATTGATAATCTAAAGATAAACTTTCACTTTTCTCATAAGAATCACTCATCTTACATACACCATAAGTAGTAATATGTCCTTTATGTTTATATCTTAATCTATTTAGTAGCGGATCATCAGCATTAATAATTAAATTAACTTGTTCATTAACGGCTGCCATAATATCTTTAAATACAATATCAGGGTGTCCATTTCTAGCTGGTTGATCTCTTGTCATATTTGTAATAATTAAATGACTAGGTTTATTCTTACCAAATATTAACTTCAAATGTCTTTCATCACATTCTAATAATAATATGTCGTGTTTAAAGTTACCTCTAATATCACAATTATTTAATATTAATGTAGTAGCAGCTAATACACCATTAGAACCACTATTGTTATAGCAAACATCATAACCATTATCTTTTAATACATGATATATCATATCTGTTGTAGAACCCTTGCCAGAAGAACCAGTAACAGCAATAACAGTATCTGGATATTTAACTTTCTCTAATATCTTCTTTTGCTTAAACCAATCATAAACTATATTACCTGGTAATACTGATCCATTCTTACCAAATAACTTACATACTTTTGTAACTAATTTGTTTAATAAAACACAAAAAGCAATTCTCATATAGATCACCTAAAAAAATTATACCAAATAATAGAAGATTTATGGTCAAAAAGACATTCTTTTACATATTTTTTTATAGTATAATCAAATCGAGGTGATTACTATGAGTACTAAATACAATCTAGAACATATCATCGAAGATTTAAAAGTAAATAATTATACTAAATTTATTAACCCTCTAGAATTCAAACAAATCAAGAACAAAACAAACATAAATAAGTATAATGTTTATAAACCTTTTGAAGATTGTACTAAAGTAATCATCTATAAAACCTTACCAGACATCACTTTATTAAGATTAACTAGTGTCGAAGAAATAAGACATCAAGAAATAATGAAATGTATGTTTGAACTAGGTATTAAAGAAGATATGTATGGTGACATAGTAATAAAAGATAATAATGCCTACATATACATGCTTCCAAGTATTAAGGATTACATTCTATATAATTTCAAAGATTATAACCGTAAGATTCAAGATATTGAAGAAATTGATATTGAATCCTTAAACGATTATGAAATAAATTATGAAGAAAAAGAAAAAATTGATTTAAGTTTAAGAATCGATAATGTTATTTCAAACCTTCTAGGTTTTAGTCGTAAAGAAATAACCGATAAGTTTAAAGATAAAGAAGTAATTCTTAATTATGAAGTAATTACTAAATATACAACTAACCTTAAAGAAGGAGATGTCTTTAGTGTTCGTCGCTTTGGTAAATTTAAATTTGAATCTATAAAAAAAGAAACTAAAAAAGGTGGTTTAGTTATCGTAATCAAGAAGTACAAATAATTCTTGATACCTAAAAACACCTTTGCTATAATACAAATTACTTAAAAGAAGGGGGATTTAATATGATTCCAGAAAGAGTAACAACAGCAAGTAACGACATGCTTGATAGAGAAAAAAGCAGAGTTACAGGTAGAAGAAGAGCTAATTATAAAAAGAAAGAAGATTTTGAACCAACTTTTGATACAGAAGATCAAGCCATCGATGTACCAGAAGAAGAATTATCTGAATTAGAAGGCAAACTAACTGAACCAGAAAATCCAAAACCAAAAAGAAAATTAGGCAAGAAAGGTATAGCAATCATCGTAGCAGCTAGTTTAGCTACAGGTGCTGTTGCATCATACTTTGGATACAAAGGAATATTAAATAATCAAGACTCTGCCCGAGGTAAAGGTTTAATAAATGATTTTAAATCAGGAAGTGTTTGCTTAATTCCAAGTCGAATATTCACATATCAAAACCACGACTTTGAATATACTACTGGTTCACATTTAGTAGAAGCAGCAACAAAACAAAATATCGGAATAGTTCGTATTGGTGATCAATTTGTAACACCTAATGGGGAAAGAGTAGCTAGAGTACTAGTAGAAATTGAAGTAACCCAAGCTAAGAACATTAGATACTATGAAGTAAATGGTCAATCATTCTATATTGAACCATATGGTTACGAATGGAATAATACAAATGCTCAATGTGAAAAAACCGAAACTGAAGTAATTGAAAGATTTGTCTATGCCAATGCCGATCATGATTACTATCAAACACCAGTTCCAAATTCACGTGTAAAAGAAGTATTATCAGTAGAAGAATTTGATTCAATTAGTTATGAAGAAGCTAAGAAAATGGACCTAATTGCTGATGTTAATGATGCTGAAGCCTTAAGTACAAGCGATAAGTGTAATATAGCCACTTTGAAACTAATTCCAAATAATAAAAAATAATGCAAAAAGTACTTGTTATAAGTACTTTTTTTTGATACAATATTTCCGGTCTTTCAAAGACCAAATAAGCACATATATTGTTTGTATTATCTAGTGGCCATAGGTTGGTAATACATAGATATATGGAAGATATAACGAAAAGGAGAGTGAAAAATATGGCAGTAGTTTCTTTAAGTTACTTATTAGAAGCTGGAGTTCATTTTGGACATCAAACTAAAAGATGGAACCCAAAAATGAAAGAGTATATTTACACAACTAGAGACGATATTTATATTATCGACTTACAAAAAACACTAGCAAAAATCGAAGAAGCTTATGAAGAAATTCATAAAATTGCTGAAAACGGAGGTACTTTCTTATTTGTAGGTACTAAAAAACAAGCTAGCGAAGCAGCAAAAGAAAACGCATTAAGAACAAATTCTTATTATGTTACAGAAAGATGGTTAGGTGGTACTTTAACTAACTTCCGTACTATAAGAAGAAGAGTTAAAAGATTAGAAGAAATCGAAAATATGGAAAAAGACGGTACTTTCGATGTTCTACCTAAGAAAGAAGTAATTGCACTTAAGAAGGAATATGAAAAATTAAACAAATTATTATGCGGAATCAGAGAAATGGTTAAATTACCACAAGCTATGATTATCGTAGATCCTAAGAAAGAATTAAATGCAATTAGAGAAGCAAGAAAATTAAATATACCTATATTTGGTATAGTTGATACAAACTGTGATCCAGACGACGTAGATTACGTTATTCCTGGTAACGACGATGCAGTAAGAGCTGTTAAAGTAGTTCTTGGTGTATTAGGAAATGCCATTGCTGAAGTAACAGGTGGCGAAATTATCGATTATATTACTGAAGACGATAAAAAAGGTAAAAAAGATGGTAAGAAAGAAGAATCTTTCGAAGAAGCTATCGAGAAGACTCCAGTAGTAAAAGAAGATAAAGAAGAAGTTGAAGAAGTAGAAGAAGTTGAAGCTGCAGAAGTT
>CAMJMP010000089.1 GCA_946407055.1 uncultured Mycoplasmatota bacterium
TGTAATTAAATTGATTATCTCTATTTGTTTCTTTTTCATAATCTCTAATATATTGGCTGTTTTCTACACAGTTAGCAACGAAGGCACAATATTCTTTTGGATACATGAGAATAGAAACTGAATTAGCATTAGTTACTATTTTTATTTCTTCTGCTAGATCACTTTTTAATTTAGATAATAATCTAGCATCTACATAATTATCTTTAATAATGTATTCTTTTCTACTTGAACTATATTCAGTACTTTGTACTTCAAATTCAACACCAGACTTATCTGTACATGTTTTTCTTCTAATAATTGTGTTATCTTCATCCATTAGAGATTGGAATGGATCGTCACAATTGAAATCTATACCATAACGATTCTTTAATGTTTTTACTAAGTATTCTTCTTCTGATTCTGCTACGATAGCATTCTTTTCATTGAAGACATATTTTAGAATTGGTTCTGGAAAATACTTGTAAGCGAAATAAGGACCTGCAAATAATAATACAAAGAACAATAAGTAGCCTAAAGTACCAACTGCTTTTGTTTCCTCTTTGTTAGCAACCATATTAGTTAACATTGATGATATAACAACACCAATAAATGCAACTGCTATAGAAGCAAATATTCCATAACTAAAAAATTCTTTTAAATCATCTCTTAGAACTACTGAACCCAAGAAACATAAACCTGCTGCAATAAAGCCACCCATTAGTGTACTCATTGGAGCTGTACTTTCTTTTTCTTCCATTCCTACTTTAATATATGAATAAACAATTATATAGATTGGTAAACCAATAATAAATAATTTATTTTTATTAATCATTAAATATAAAAGTACAATGAAAATAATAGCATTAACAAAAGCACCTATAAAAATCTTATTTGTTTTAACAGTAGAGATTTGATTCTCTTCTTCTTTCTTAGCTTGTATTTCTGCTTGGGCTTCCTTTTCCTTTTTTTCTTTTTCTAATTTATCATAGTATTCTTGAGGAATTTCAATAAGTGGTTTTTCTTCTGGAGTAGCGTTTTCTTCCTCGTTATTTACCTTTGGTAATTCAAAATCTTTATCATCCATAGTATCACCCTATTCTTTAATAATTATATCATAAAGTCAAAGAAAAAAGATAGTATAAAACTATCTTTCAACATCGATGTAACAGTCATGACCATTTAAGTCATAAACTTCTGTTAAATTATCTTTTTTAACGATATCTGTTGATAATGTTTCGTGTTTGATATAATCATTAAATTTGATTACACAGTTATCAATATCAGTATCACCATTATAATATAATGTAATACGATCAATTACATTGAAGTCTTTGTTCTTACGTAATTGTTGTACTTTAGATACCATTTCACGAGCAATACCTTCTAGGATTAAATCATCTGTTAGAGTTGTATCTAAGATGATGAAGTTATTGTTTTCCATACCAACATCGAATCCTTCTTTAGAAGAGATACGAATATCAACCATTTCTGGAGTTATTTCTTTATCTTCTCCACCAATGTTCATTGTAATACTATTACCACTTTGTAATGTATTAATGTCTTTAGTTGGTAGTTCTTCTAACTTAGTTTGGAATTCTTTGATTAATGGACCAAATACTTTACCTACTTCCTTGAAGTTAGGTTTAACTGATAGATTCATATAATCATTTAAATTATCAACAAATACAATATTCTTGATATTTAATTCTTCTTGAATTTCTGGAACTAAGTCAGCAATTAATTCTTTATTAGCACCATCTAATAAAGCTTCAGAAAGAGGTTGTCTTACTTTAATCTTAGTTTCTTCACGAACGAAACGACCGATAGAAATTAAGCTACGTACTAAGTCCATTCTTTCTTCGATATGTTCATCAATTAACTTCTTATTAACTTTAGGGAATTCAGATAAGTGAACTGATTTTTCACCTGTTAAGTTAGTATAGATTTCTTCTGTTAAGAATGGTACTACTGGAGCAATCATTTGGCATAAACCAACTAATACTTCATAAGTAGTAATATAAACACTCTTCTTAGAATTATCTAATTCAGAAGCCCAGAAACGTTTTCTATTTCTTCTAATATACCAGTTAGATAAATCTTCTGATACGAATTCTGTAACTGCTTTAACTACTTTATTTAAATCAAATTCTTCATAAGAATCAGTTACATATTGTAATAATTTATTATATTTAGATAATAACCATTTATCGATTTCTTCTCTTTTGCTATATGGTACATCACACTTTTCAATATCAATGTTATCTGTATTTGCATATAGAGCGAAGAATGAATATGTATTACGTAATGGATTAAAGAATTTAGAATAAACTTCTTTTAAACCATCTTCATCGAATTTTAATGGTGTCCATACTGGTGATACATAAGGTAAGTAGAATCTGATTGTATCAGAACCATATTTTTCAATTAATGAGAATGGTTCAACAGCATTACCTTTTGATTTATGCATCTTTTGACCATTTTTATCTAATAATAATTCATTTACTAAAACATTTTTATATGGTGATTTACCTGTTACAAATACACCAATTACTAATAGTGCATAGAACCAACCACGAGTTTGATCAATACCTTCTGAAATAAAGTCGGCTGGGTATTGTGATTCCCATAGTTCTTTATTTTCGAATGGATAGTGATATTGAGCGAATGGCATTGATCCACTATCGAACCAGCAGTCAATAACTTCTGGAACTCTAGTCATCTTTTTACCACAATGAGGACATTCAATATGAATATCATCTACATAAGGTCTATGTAATTCAATATCTGCACGATCAACTGGTTCAATAGCACGGTTAGCTAATTCTTCACGTGAACCAATCATTTCCATGTGACCACATTCACATCTCCATAAAGGTAGTGGTGTTCCCCAATATCTATTACGTGAGATAGCCCAGTCATTCATGTTTTCTAACCAGTTGCCAAAACGTTTTTCGCCAACGAATGATGGATACCAATTAACTTTATTATTTTCTTTAATAATCTTATCTTGTAGTTTAGTAACTTCTAAGTAATAAGAAGGTCTTGAATAATAAACTAATGGTGAATGACATCTCCAGCAATGTGGATAGTCGTGTTTCATCTTTTGTGATTTGAATAGTTTATCATTTTCTTTTAACCATTGTACAACTTTTAGGTCTGCATCGAAGATGAATTCACCTTTCCATGGTCCTTCAGTATAGCAACCAGCTTCATCTACTGGATTTAAGAATGGTAAGTCATACTTACGAGATACACGGTTATCGTCTTCACCAAAGGCTGGTGCAATATGAACGATACCAGTACCATCTGTCATTGTTACATAGTCATCACATACAACAAAGAATCCTTTTTTATTAACTTCAAGATAAGGTAATAATTGTTCATATTCCATATATTCTAAATCTTTACCTTTGTATGTTTCTAATACTTTATATTCATCACCTAATACTTGATTAGCTAAAGCTTCAGCAAGAATAAATTTATATCCTTTAGATTCAACTTTAACATATTTTTCTTTAGGGTTAACACAAAGACCTACGTTTGAAAGTAATGTCCATGGTGTTGTTGTCCATACTAAGAAGTAAGCATCTTCATCTTTTTTCTTGAATGGTACGATTACTGTATTAGCAGTATCTTCTTCATAACCTTGAGCTACTTCGTGGGATGCAAGTCCTGTTCCACAACGTGGGCACCAAGGAACAATCTTAACACCTTCATAGAATAATCCTTCATCAAAGAATTTCTTTAAGATCCACCATTCTGTTTCAATGTAATCATTTTTATATGTAACATAGGCACTATCTAAGTCAATGAATTGTCCCATCTTTTCAGTTAACTTACGGAATGATAATTCATTTTCCCAAACTGATTCACGACATTTTTCATTGAATTCTTTGATACCATATTTTTCGATATCATCTTTAGATGTAAAACCTAAAGCTTTTTCTACTTGTACTTCAACTGGTAAACCATGAGTATCCCAACCGATTTTTCTTAAAACATTATTTCCTTGCATTGTTTTGTACTTACAGAAAGTATCTTTTAAGAATTTAGCTACCATGTGATGTAAGCCAGGATTACCATTAGCTGTAGCTGGTCCATCATAGAAAACCCATTTTTTAGCTTTTAATCTATTATTTAATGTTTCATTATAAATAGCTTCAACGCCACCCCAAGCATCGATTTGTTTTTGTTCAACTTCTGCAACTGGATGCTTATCTAATTCTGCGAATTTTCTCATTTTTTATTCTCCTCCATCTCAAAATTTAAATCAGTTAAATTATCGCCATCATATCCATAATGATCATAGATACTTGAAACATCTAATGTAACTGTTTCTTCTTTTTTATATCCTAATTTTTTTAAGCAATCATATACTTCTTTTTCACTCTTACCTTCTACTTCCATGTATTCAGGAATTAAAGGCCATTTATCTAAATCTACTTCTACTCCATCAAGTATGTATTGTGTACGTTTATTTTGTTGAAATCCTCTGTTTTTAAACCCAAGAGTTTCAAGTATTTCATTAGTAGTTTTAAAATCATCTACTTCTATTTCTAATTCTTTAGTGCCATCAATAGTTTTAGCTTCTAAATCTTTAATAGTTAATGTAGTTGTTTTACCATTAGTTCTTAATCTTATCCATTTGTTTTCTT
>CAMJMP010000090.1 GCA_946407055.1 uncultured Mycoplasmatota bacterium
TAAACATCAATAGATGTTAACTACTCCCTCTTACATGTCTTAATTATACCATAAATTGGGCTTTTTCTCAAGATGTATTGGTTGAAAAAGGTTTGATAATATAAATGTATTAGTTTATAATAATTAACTCAAGTGGGGGGATTCTTATGGATAAAGATACATGTGAAAGATTATTAAATGATTTAGAAGAAGCTAAAAGTAGTTTTGATATTATTATAGAAGAAATGAAAGCAGTAGGAATTAAATATCCATATGAAAAGATAACTTCTTTAGTAGGAGATAGTTATTCTAGAATTAATGGTATATTAAATGAAATGAGAATTGGTACTCCTATATATGAAAATCTATATGAAAAGAATAGAACTTATTTAAGTAGATTAAAGGTGTTAAGATTTAGTAGTTTATTATTAAAACTTGCTTTATTTAATGTTATTGTATTTTTATTTAGTAGAGCAGATAATTATGGTATTAAATCAACTGCAGTATTCAGTGGTTTACTTGCATGGATAGGAACTGATTTAGTTACTGAAGATTTAAAGAGTAGATTTGTTGATCCATATAAAGATAATGATTCTATAGATTATTATGAAAGAATGGATATGGATAGATATAAAAAGAAAAAAGAAGCTGCTAATGATATAGATACTATTTATTCTATTAATAGAAATCTATGGAAAGAATTAGATAAAGGTAGAGCGTTAAAATTAAAAAGAAGAAAAAATAGAGTAGAGAATGAATTAAAGGGTTAATAAAAAAGATGTCTTTAGTAAGACATCTTTTTTTATTATATTTTAAATATATGTTGTTTATTTTTTAAACTTATTAATATTATTCCACCAGTAAGTATTGCTAAACTTAATACACTAATAAACATACCTGTTTTTGGGTTAGCTTCTTGTGGTTGTGGATCTACTGAATCATGTTTTCCGCCTTCATTAAATTTAGACCAGTCAGTGAATGCTGCTAGATAATTGCCACCATCTGTATTTGTTTCTGCTACAGCTACAAGAATACCTTCAGTATTTCTTAAGTCTACATCAGTTGAAGTAGCAGTATTATAAATATAGTAGTAAGAACCTAATACAAGTTTTTTAGCATCTTCGGCAACATTCTTATCAGTAAGACTACTAATTGGTTGTGAATCATTAAAAATTACATTTTCAGTATCATTTTTAGCGTATTCAATTAAAGCATTTATATTTGCATTGTAATCAGCAGCTAATTTATTTAATAATTCAACATCTTTTATTTGACCAACTTTAGTTAATACTTTAATATCGAATTCTCCATATGTACTAGAATAAGGATATTCAGGGAATACATGTAATTCATTATTTATTAAAGCAAAACTAGTTGAATACATTGATGATGCACTTGGTAGTGGTGCTTTTGTTGCTTTATCAACATGAATAGGTGTTGTACTTATTTTGCACATTCTTTTACTTGTAGTTGAATCCATATATGTATAACCAATGTAAGCATATTCATATTTAGAATAAATATACCATGATTGTGGAATTTCAACTTCTTTTTTTTCAGAATCGATAGCCATTAATCCGGACATCTTTAAAGTGTCCATTGCAGGATATACACAGCCTTCTTCATTAGCAGTTAATAAAGTACTATCGAATGGATCAGTTGCACTTTTAACAAAATAAGCATAATAACGATCATCTGAACCACCACTAGTAGGTAAGTTGTTTATTTTTAACTTGTAATGATTTTCTAAACTTGGATTTGGTTCAATATCCAATTGTTCATTTGTTATTTCAAATGTTGTAATGTAATCATCTGCCATTACTTTGCCCATAAATACAAATAGTAAAAGAGCAAATAAAATATATCTTCTTTTCATATTATCACCTATTATTAATTATATTATAAAAATAGAATTAAATAAAGAAAGAATTTATATTATAATTAGATTAGTGATGGATATGATATATATAACAGGTGATACACATAGGGACTTTTCTAGATTAAATAACATACCATATAAGAATGGAGATATGTTAATTGTTTTAGGAGATGCTGGTATTAATTTTCTATTAAATGATGAAGATAGGAAAGTAAAAGATTTATTAAATAGTTTAGGTATAAAAATATTTTGTATAAGAGGTAATCACGAAGAAAGACCTGAGAACATAAGTAGTTATATGGAAGTAGAGATGTTTGATGGTAAAGTGTTTATGGAAAGTGAGTATCCTAATTTAATATTTGCTAAGGATGGAGAAACATATAATATAAATGGTATTAAAGTATTAGTTATAGGTGGAGCTTATTCAGTTGATAAAGAGTGGAGATTAATAAACAATTACGGTTGGTTTAAAGATGAACAATTAAGCCAAGAAGAGATGGATACAATATTAAATAAAGTTAAGGGGGAGAAGTATGATGTAGTAATGACTCATACTTGTCCTTATAAGTATGAACCAAGAGAAATGTTTTTAAGTGGCATAGATGAATCAAGAGTTGATAAATCTATGGAACATTTCTTAGATAAGGTAGAAGAGAGTATAGAGTATGATAAATGGTATTGTGGACATTATCATACAGAAAAACAAATTGATAAACTAGAGTTTATGTTTGAAAGTGTTAAAGAGTTTAAATTTGATAAAGATATGGAATTAAAGAAAGACATCTAATGATGTCTTTTTACATTGGCTGTACTTAATTAAATAGTGTTTTTTATAAGCTTTAATGGACATAATGGTATAATAAGAGTGAATGTTGAGGTGTGTTTATGAAACTAAAATTCGAAATTAATGGAGAAGTAAAAGAATGTGATGTTTTATATACATTTAAATCAGAAAATACTAAAAAAGATTATCTTGTATGTACAGATAATACTTATAGTGTAGATGGGTTAAATCTTTATTCTTTTATATATTACCCAGATGATAAAGCAAGAGGTATGGAAAAAATAGAGAGTGAAGAAGACTGGATGGAAGTAGAAAATTTTATTAAGATGGCTGAGGTGAGTGACAATGAATAGTACATTATTAATCATTGCAGGTGCTTATGCAGGTTATAAGTGTATTAAGGAATTTGTAGTAGTACCTAAATATGTTAAAGCAAATCTTAAGAAATATAATAATTCTGATAAAGTTAAAATATTAGAATTACCAGATTCTGTTTATGAACCTGTAGATGAAGAATTAGCTAAACAAAATCCAGTTTATGATCAAGCTTTTGAAACATTTGGAATGAAGATTGAATCAATAATACCTAGAGAAGATTTAAATAATTATTATAGAAACTTCGCTACATTAAAGGAAAGTGAAACAGATCGTAAACATTTCTTAAGACATTTATTGAGAGGCGAATTAGTTGGTGGATCTTATGATCCACAAAAGAATTCAGTTGCTTTAAAAACTACAAGATTATCAAAGTATATGGGATCAGTTAATCATGAATTATTACATGCTTCAACTACTTATTATGATAAAGAAAATAAAGTTATTTATTGTGGTTTTGAACAGATGTTCATTAAGGATGAAAACGAAAAAAAAGGCGAAAGCTATGCAATGGGAATTAATGAAGGTTATACACAATATTTAAATATTAAATTATTTGGCAATGAAGTAATAGGTCAAAAAGCTTATCCTGAACAACAAGTAATTGCTAAAGCATTAGAGTTTGTTGTTGGTGAAGAGAAAATGAGATCGATGTATTTTAGAGCTGACTCTAATGGATTATTTAAAGAACTAGAAAAATATGTTTCTAGAGATGAATTATATAAGTTTATTAATGTAACAGATATATTATGTGTTATGGGAAAATTTGCTAATCGTAAGATGCCTGAAATAGCAGAAGCACAATTATTTGTTAATAACTTCATTCTTAAATTAATTGTTAAAGCAAAAGGAATTAATCCAAGTAATCTTTCTTATGAAACATTTGAAATGCTTAAAGAATATATTCCTTATCCTAAGACAGAAGGTATAACTATTAATTTAAGTTCTGAAGAAAAAACTAAAGAAGAAAATGAACAAGTAGGAATGGGTGGAAGATAGATGCAATAAGGCATCTATTTTTTATGCACTATTATAGAATTATTTGATATAATTGTTTTTTGAATGGAAGTGGAATAATGAAGAAATTAATAGTAGGTCAATCAGGAGGACCAACAGCTGTTATTAATGGAAGTTTAGCAGGTATTTATTATGAAGCTAAGAAATGTGGATTTGATAAAGTTTATGGAATGTTAAATGGTATAGAAGGATTGTTAGAAGATAGAATAGTAGATCTAGATAAATATTTTAAAAATAAAGATAATTTAGAGTTATTAAAAAGAACTCCTTCTAGTTTCTTGGGTTCTTGTAGATTTAAATTGGGTAGTATTAAAGATAATGAAAAAAATTATAAGAAGATATTTGAAATATTAGAAAAACATTCTATAGATTCAGTTATCTATATTGGCGGTAATGACTCAATGGATACTGTTGCATCTTTATATGATTATGCAGTAGCTAATAATAAGAAACAAAACTTTATTGGTGTACCTAAAACTATAGATAATGATTTACCAATAACAGATCATTGTCCTGGTTTTGGTAGTGCTAGTAAATATATAGCTACTACTATAAGAGAAATTATTCAAGATAATAATGTA
>CAMJMP010000091.1 GCA_946407055.1 uncultured Mycoplasmatota bacterium
AAATATGTTATAATTAAGGTGGTGGGGTATATGAGTATATTTTCGTTATTAAAAGAACCAGAACTAAAATCTTTAAGTAAAAAACTAAATAAAGGTAAGTTTCGCCTAATTTTGGATATAAACAAGTATTCCAAGAAGTATAAGGCTGATATAAATGATTATAAACTCTTTAAAATGTACAAAAAATCTGATGAATTAAATAAAACATATATTACAAAAGGAATTAATGATAAATACATAAATAAATACAACAAAGGCGAATTAATAATCCCTAACAAAGTAAAAATTAATACAAAAAAATTACCACCACAAAATGAAGAACTTAATGTTATCAATAAGAAACCATGTATTTTTAAGTTCTTAGTATTTAAAGAAGAAATAATATCATGTGTATTAGAATTATCTAACACTAAACCAGTATATGCTCAAGTTAATATAGAAACAGGTATCTTAGACTATCCAGGGATTGATCTAAATGGTAAAACATATGATAGATCTCCTTCTACAAAAGAAGAACTAATCTGGTTTAGAATACCTAAATGGCCAAGAATGTGTAGATTCGTTCAATCAACAGCTAGCTTAATTAATCATAAATATATAGAAATAGATGTCTATTTAGATGAAGAAGGTCCAATATTAACAGGTATCAATAATCCTACATACTATTTATATGAATTAAATATTGATAAAATCCAAGAAAAAGGAATAAAGAATTTAATAGAAGAAAAGGAGAATAAAAAATGAAAATAGCAATAGCTACAGATCACAATGGGGTTAATGAAAAAAAGGAAATAATAGAAAGACTAAAAGATGAATTTGAAATACTTGATATGAGTCCAGTAAATACAGATACAGATGACTATCCAGATTTTGCCTTTGCTGTATGTAATGCAATAAACAACAAAGAAGCAGACTTAGGAGTTCTAATGTGTGGAACTGGTATAGGAATGAGTATTGCAGCCAACAAAGTAAAAGGAATCCTTTGTGGTCATTGTTCAGACGTTAGAGAAGCTCATTTAACTAGAGAACATAATCATGCAAATATTATGGCTGTTAGTTACACACAAGATGTTGAACAAATAGTAGAAATGATTGTTGAATTCGCCAAAACAGAACCAAGTAAAGAAGAAAGACATAATCGTCGTGTTCAAAAAATCCTAGATTATGAAAATGGTAATTATGGACGCTAAGACATATATTTACGTAATATCAGTTTTCCTAAGTGCCTATGCACTATCAGGAATCAATTATGATGGTTTTATAAAAAAGAATAAAGCTATAGAAGCAAGAGTATTAGTTATTCTCCTAAGCATAGCATTAGGATACTTAATAACTAACTTCATCACTGATTTTATAGCAGTATCAAGTTTATTAATGGCATAACGATAGTTATACCATTTTTATTTACATTGTTATCTATCAATTTTTTAAATAAAATGGTATAATTAAAGTATGAAAGGTGATGAATATGAAACTAAATATTCGTGGTGATAAAATCACTGTTACTCAATCAATGAAAGGATATATCGAAGAAAAACTGGCAAAGTTAGATAAATACTTTGAAAATCCAGATGAAATTAACACATCCGTTCTTGTTAGAGTTAGAGATTTAGAACAAATCATAGAAGTAACTGCTCCTACTAAGAAATTCACTCTTAGAGCTGAAGATTCAAATCAAGACTTTTATGCAGCTGTAGACTTAGTAGTAGATAAACTAGAAAGGCAAATAAGAAAAAATAAAGATAGAATTAATAAAAAATATAAAAATGTAGAATCCTTTGATTTTGCATTAGACTTTGAAACAGATAAAGAAGAAGAAACTAACGTAAGTAAAATCGTTAAGAGAAAGAATATTTCAATGAAGCCAATGGATGAAGAAGAAGCAATCCTTCAAATCGACCTATTAAATCACGATTTCTTCGTATTTAAAAACATCGATGAAGAGTGCGTTTCAGTACTTTATAAGAGAAAAGATGGCAATTTAGGAATAATTAATATGAAATAAGGAGTTTTAACTCCTTTTTTTATTGAAATATTACGCAAAATGGCTTAAAATATTAGCACGTGGGTTTAAATAAATATATTGTTTATTTATTTATATTTGATATAATACAAAAGGCATGGAGGAATGCATTATGGGACTATTTAGAAGATTAATAGATTCAGAATATAAAGAACTTAAAAGATTCGAAAAGATTGCAGATCAAATCGACGCTTTAGATGAAGAAATGCAAGCTTTAACTGATGAAGAACTTAGAGCAAAAACTGATGAATTCAAAAAAGAACTAGAAAACGGAAAAACATTAGATGATATTATCGTACCTGCTTTTGCAGTAGTAAGAGAAGCAGCTTACCGTGTAATTGGTGAAAAACCATACTATGTTCAATTATTAGGTGGTTTAGCAATTCACTTTGGTAATATTGCTGAAATGAAAACAGGTGAAGGTAAAACATTAGTTGCAACAATGCCAGCTTACTTAAATGCATTAACTGGTAAAGGTGTTCATATTATCACTGTTAACGAATACTTAGCAGATCGTGATAGTAAGTGGATGGGTAGCATTCATGAATTCCTAGGATTAACAGTTGGTGTTAATAAAAGAGAAATGTCATCAGCAGAAAAAAGAGAAGCATATAATTGCGATATCTTATATTCTACAAATAATGAAATTGGTTTCGATTACTTAAGAGATAACATGGTAGTAAGAGCTCAAGATAGAGTTCAAAGACCATTAAATTTCGTTATTGTCGACGAAGTTGACTCAATCTTAATCGATGAAGCTCGTACACCATTAATTATTTCTGGTGGAAAATTTGATGCTAAAGATTTATATAATTCAGCAGATAGAGCTGTTAAGAAATTAAAAGAAGAAGACTATACTGTAGATGAAAAAACAAAGAGTGTTTCATTAACAGATGAAGGTGTAGAAAAGATTGAAAAGATTTTCCATTTAGACAATCTATTCGATTTAGAAAACGCTGTATTAGTTCACCATTTAAATCAAGCATTAAAAGCTAACTATGGTTTCCATATCGATGTAGACTACGTTGTAGAAGATGGCGCAGTTATCATCGTAGACCAATTTACTGGTCGTTTAATGCATGGACGTCAATTTAGTGATGGCTTACATCAAGCTATTGAAGCTAAAGAAGGCGTTAAGATTAATGAAGAAACAAAAACAATGGCAACAATTACATTCCAAAACTTATTTAGAATGTACAATAAATTATCTGGTATGACAGGTACTGCTAAAACAGAAGAAGAAGAATTTAGAGATATCTACAACATGTACGTTATCCAAATTCCTACAAACAAACCTGTAATCAGACAAGACTTACCTGACTTAGTATATGCTACAGAAAAAGGTAAATTTGCTGCAATCGTTAGAAAGATAAAAGAAATACACGAAACAGGACAACCAATCCTAGTTGGTACAATATCAGTTGAAAACAACGAAAAATTAAGTGCATTACTTAAAAAAGAAGGATTAAAGCATGAAGTATTAAATGCTAAGAATCATGAAAGAGAAGCTGAAATAATTGCTAAGGCTGGACAAAAAGGTGCAATTACAATTGCAACTAACATGGCTGGTCGTGGTACCGACATTAAATTAGGTGAAGGTGTTGTTGAACTTGGTGGTTTATGTGTAATCGGTACAGAAAGACATGAATCAAGACGTATCGATAACCAATTACGTGGACGTTCAGGTCGTCAAGGAGATCCAGGTCTATCTCAATTCTTCGTTTCATTCGATGATGATTTAATGAGAAGATTTGGAACTGACAAAATTAAAGAAATGTTAATTAAAGTTGGTTTTGGAGATGACCAAGCAATTCGTTCTAAGATGTTCACTAAATCAATTGAACAAGCTCAAAGAAAAGTTGAAGGAAATAACTACGATACTCGTAAATCATTACTTGATTACGATAACGTAATGAACGAACAAAGAGAAATTATTTATTCAAGAAGAAATGAAATTCTTGACCAAGAATCAATTTCTGAAAGAACACATCAAACATTCAGAAAGAATATCGAATATCTAGTAGGTAGTCATATCGAACCAGAAGGATATCTAACTGAAAATGATAAAGACGAAATAATTGAATACTTAAATACAAACTTAATCAAGACTAAGAAATTAGATACAGAAGAAATCTTAGGTATGAAGACTTCTGAAGAAGTAATTGATTTCTTAACTGATAAAGTAACAAAAGACTATGAAACTAAAGTAAAAGATATTCCACAAGAAGTAATCAACGAATTTGAAAAAGCAATCGCTTTAAGAGTTATTGATGAAGGATGGATTGATCATATCAGTGCTATGGAACACTTAAGAGAAGGTATTGGACTTCGTGGTTATGGACAAATCCAACCATTACAAGCTTATACATTAGAAGGATATGAATTATTCGATGATTTAATGGCTAACATTTCATCTAACATTTCAATCTTCTTATTAAAAGCAGAAGTAAGACAAAATACTGAAAGAAAAGAACAAAGAAGTGGAAAAATAGTACACGATACACACATTAAGAAAAAAGGAGATCCTATTAAAAACGATAAGAAAATAGGACGTAACGACCCATGTCCATGTGGC
>CAMJMP010000092.1 GCA_946407055.1 uncultured Mycoplasmatota bacterium
ATTATATCAGCCATACTATAACCTTCCATCCCTTTAGTTTGTTCTATAGTATAACTTCCATAACCTAATTCAATATTCGTAATTCCAGTATTATCAGTAGTTAGTGTTTTAACTAAATCACCATTTTTATCTGTAACATCAAACACAGCACCCGCTTCAACTAAACAATTACTACCTTTACAATAACTCTTATTAATTACAATATCATTTCTAATTAATTTATTTTTTAGTTCTACGATTTGGTCTGTTTGACTTTTATTGATATCTACAATATAAACATTTTCATCCGGTACATAACCTATTCCAGTACTTAACTGTCTAATAGTATAACTGCCCATCTTTAAGTTATCTTTTTTATATTTCAATTCTTGATTTGTACAAACTCTTTCTAATTCTTTATCACTTTCATCAAAGATTCCATAACAAACATTATCAAAGTTGCTTTCTACCGTATAAACACTATCATCATCTTTAATATCTAGCATTATAGATCCCTTAATTACTTCAATATTGATTTCTCTTTCTAATTCTTCTGGTTTACCAACTTTAAATAGCTTTTGACTACTAGTATGCAAATAAATAGCTGGTGCATTATCCTTTTTATCAAACTTCTGTTTTAAAATAATCTTTCCATTTTGCATAACATTCTTTATTGTTAAAGAATCATTATTTAAAGTTACATCCAAATCGCTATTCTTTATTACATAGTTTTTTAATTTATCATTGGTTTCATTTAGAACCAAAATCTCGCCCAATGGTACATGATAGTACGCATTATCAAATAAATTTTCTTCATAATTTCTCACATCTCTTTCTATTTCATTTATTTCACTTTCGTATTTATTAATTCTGTTACCATTCAATCTATCAGTGAAATATATATCTGCACTTGGATCAATAGTTTTCCACATTAAATATTGTGTAATTACATACCACTTATTATCTGTTCTACCATTATAGTTATATCCAAGATAACCTAACAATTTTATTCTTCTTACTTGAGCACTAGTTAAATTCAATTGATTTTCAAAATCACTTTCATATTTAACATAGTTACTACCAGTAGTAAATTCAACAAATGGTTCTAAACAATAAATGGAATCATTACTATCATCTTTAATAAATTGAGCAGTTAAATAATAGGTTTTACCATTTTTAACTTTATTGATATATTCCCCACTAATAAATGCCCCTTCCTTAAATGTTTCAGCAGAAACATTCCCCATAAATATAAAGGAAGCCATCACACACACTAACAATAAAATCTTTTTCATTTTTTCTCCCTTCACTATATATATTACCTATTTCTTTTCTATTTCCTTTTTTATTCATAAAAAAAATAACTTTTTTCAAGTTATTTTCTATACTACATAAAATAATATTAAGAAATAATGTAAGACTGCTCCACCAAGTACAAAAAAATGAAATACTGAATGAACATATCTAACTTTGTGACCAACTGCATAAAGTATTGCTCCAATCGAATAAACTATTCCTCCAGCTATTAATAACACTATTCCAGTTCTAGGACATAAACTTAATAATTGCTTAATGATAATTAAAGCACTCCAACCAACTATCAAGTTACAAGCCAAGCAAACATATTTATACTTTTCTAAATTTAAACAATTAAACACAATAGCTATTATTGTTATCGCCCATACTATTGAAAATACTATCCAACCAAGTTTACCACCAATTAATGATAAACATATAGGTGTATATGTACCTGCTACCATCAATAAAACATCACAATGATCTATAACTCTTAATACTTTTTTCCCAGTTAATCTTGGACTTAATGAATGATAAACACATGATATTGTAAATAATATAATCATTAAAGATGCATATATAACTCCACTAACAACACCTATCGCACTATGAGCTAAGCAACATATTAATACTAAACCAGCTATTGCTAAACCTGCTCCAACACCATGACTAATTGAATTAACAATTTCTTCCCCTAAAGTATATTTAGCTTTTACTTCTTTCTTTTTCTTCGCCATAACTATCACCTAAACTCATTATAGCATTATTTACTGTCTCATATTATTAAATATTATTAAAAAGCAGTACTATTCAAGTACTGCTTTAATTCTTCTTATACCAGCTGCTGAAGCTTCTTCTTTTTTAATTCTGAAGTGACCCAATTCACTAGTATTCTTAACATGTGGTCCACCACATAATTCTTTAGATATATTACCAATTGTATAAACTGTAACAATATCAGGATATTTTTCAATGAACATACATTCAGCACCAGATGCTACTGCATCATTCTTATTCATTTCTTCTACAGTTACATCTAATCCTTGTTGAATCCATTCATTTACTAAATCTTCAACTTTTTGCTTTTCTTCATCAGTTAATTTATGATCACAGTTAAAGTCAAATCTCATTCGTTCATCAGTTATATTAGAACCTCTTTGATGAATATCTTTATCTACTACAACTTTTAATGCTGCATTTAATAAGTGAGTTGCTGTATGATATCTTGTTTCAACTTCAGAGTCACCTGCTAAACCACCTTTAAACTTACCAGCAGAAGCAGTTCTACTCTTTTCTTGATGTTCTTTAAACTTTTCTTCATAACCTTTTTCATCAACTTTTAAACCTTTTTCTTGTGCAAGTTCAACAGTTAATTCTAAAGGGAAACCAAATGTATCAAATAAATGGAATGCTGTTTCACCATCTATATCTTTACCATCTCTAGTTTCTTTTTCAAATTGTCTTAAACCTTTTTCTAATGTTCTATTAAATTTAACTTTTTCATTCTTAAGTTCATTTAATACAACTTCTCTATTATCTTTTAATTCACTATAGTAAACATCATATTTATCTAATAAGATCTTAGCTATTTCTTCTTCCCAATTACTATCAATATTTATTTCTAATGATTTAGCATGTCTAATAGCTCTTCTTATTAATCTTCTTAAAATATAACCTTGATCTGTATTACTTGGTTTAATACCAGCTGGGTCAGCTAAGATGAATACTGCTGTTCTTAAATGATCAGCAATAATTCTCATACTCTTTTCGTTGCCTTCATAACTTTTTCCAGATATCTTCTCAATTAATTCAATAACATCTTTCCAAATACTAGAAGCATAGTTATCAGTAACACCTTCTAAGATAGCAGTTGTTCTTTCAACACCCATACCTGTATCAACGTTCTTCTTAGGTAACTCAACTACTGTACCATCACTCTTTTTTTCAAATTGCATGAATACATCGTTCCAAATTTCTACCCAACGTTCGTCTTCAGTATCAAACTCCTCAGGAATTGGATCATTACTTCTCCAATAGAACATTTCTGTATCAGGTCCACATGGTCCAGTTTCACCAGCAATCCAGAAGTTATCTTCTACAGTCTTAGCAATTCTCTTTTCATTAATTCCTAAACTTAACCATTTATCATAACTAGTTTGATCAAATGGAATAATATCATTACCAGCAAATACTGTAACAGCTAATCTTTCTACTGGAATATTTAATACTTTAGTTAAGAATTCAAAACTCCATTCAATTGCTTCATCTTTAAAATAATCTCCTAAACTCCAGTTACCTAACATTTCAAAGAATGTATGATGGTAAGTATCTCCAATGTTATCTAAGTCATTAGTTCTTACACACTTTTGATAATCTGTAAGTCTTGTTCCATATGGATGAGTTTGACCCATTAAATATGGAATTAATGGTTGCATACCAGCAGTATTGAATAATACTGATGGATCATTCTCTGGTACTACTGGAGCACTAGGAATTTGCTTATGTCCTTTACTAACAAAAAAATCAATATATAAATCTTTTAAATTCATTTTATTTCAATCCTTTCAATATATTTATTACATCTTCTTCTAATTTATTATCAAATTTATTATTAACTACATAATCGAAACCAGAATAATTATCTAATTCTATTTCTGTACAATGTTGTTTTTCTGATTCATTTAAAACTCTCTTACTTGTTTCACTATTAACTCTTATAGTTACTACTTCAATATCACTCTTATCTTTAAAATAATTAAGTTCATTAAGTAATCTAACATCACTAACTACAACGTTCTCTATTCCTTCATGTTCATATACTTTTAAATCTTCATAGATACGTTTAGTCATAAAGTTAATATCTACTCCACGTAATACGTCTCCCATTCTTTGTAAATACGCTCGTGGTTTATCATTATCATTACCATCCCAATCAGTTAACTCTAAAGCAAATAACTTAATATATTTACTAAAAGCAGTAACTATTGTCTTATCTAAATTCTTTTTAATAATTTCAGCAACTTCATTCTTTCCACTACCGGCTTTACCACATACTAGAAACAACCTCACAATAATCATTCCTTTCAAAAATAAAACCACATTACTTGCAAGGAGCAAATAATGCGGTACCATCCTTATTTTTACTTAATTAATGATAACGGCTCATCACCGATTAATCTCCAGAGGTAGCTATTTCTTTATTTCTTTTCTTAGTTTCCACCAACCACTAAGTCTCTATCAAAATCCATAAATACTTTGTCTCCATCAACAATTAATAATCAAACTTAATGAATAAATTATAAAACTATTTA
>CAMJMP010000093.1 GCA_946407055.1 uncultured Mycoplasmatota bacterium
TATACATGAAGTCAGCGATACCTTTTCGGTCACTTCCTGTATACCTCCTTACTATATTAAGTATAATATTTTACATTACTTTAGTCAATAGTATTTTTTAATTGAATTATTAACTTCCGTGTGTTATTATAGCAATTAAATTGGGAGTTTGATGGTTATGAGATATCACTGGAATCAAGGCAGCTTAGAAGTTGCTAGAAATAAAGTTATGCGTTTATTAAAACAAGAGAAGGATCCGGTTAAAAGAGACTTCTATAGCAAGACTATAGATGCCATCAATCAAAACATATTTCTTGAATATTATAAATATGAATATAAAGCAAAACCTTTTATGAACAGAGTTGTTGATGCTGCTAATGGTCAAGTTGGTTATAACCGATTTGTCAATGTCATTTGTGATATACAATCACAAGTATCTAAGGTATATGATGAAATATCCGATGTAGCTAGCCGTGAAGATATCTTAGCAGGTATGAACCCTGAATTATTTAGTTTTAAAAGATATACTCATGATGAAACCGTTGAATTAACAAGAAAATTCTATAATGGTTTTGACAGAGAACTAGCTAAAAAGTTTATGAAAGTATACAGTGATAGATATAACTCTATAAAGTATGTTCCTAATCAAAAAAGAAACATTTTCGATACATTTGATTTGAGCGGTTATTGTGTTGGCATTGGTGGAATAGGAAAAAACTTTATGAGTATTGGCAATTATGAAGGTATCTATAAAGTTGGATGTACAGTTCATGAATGTGGACACGCAATTAAAAACTTAATAGTTCCAGAAAAGACCGTTTCTGATGGTGTTGATTTCATTGGCGAAGTTGAATCAATATTCCCAGAGATGATTTTCTATCACGAAATGGGAAAGGATATTGATCCTTTCCAAAGCGCATATCATATGTTTGGTTATTCAATGATATATTATGAAAGCGCTTCTAATGTTATTTTCCAAAAATTAATAATCGATAAATGGTTACAAAATAATTGTAAGTTTGATAAGAGTGTCTATGATAGTTTAAAGGAAGACTATAATATGACCCGTAGTGATGTTAGAGAATCAATAGGTATCGATGTTACTGATGAAGGACCATATGTAATTAGTTTTGCAATTGTTATGGAATTATTAAATTTATATAAAAAAGATAAAGACAAAGCTTTATATCTATATAAAAAATTAATAAGTATTCCACCTACTGAAGATCCACTGGTTACCCTACTAAAGTATGAAAATGACTTATGTGGATTTGAACACTTGGCTACCGAGTATTCAGAAATTAGTCAGGAATACAAAAAACAATTAATAAGGAAAATGTAATATGAAAAAGTTTAATTATCAAGAATTAATAAAAAAATATATATTAAATAAAAGATTAGCTAAAAAAGAACAAGATCCGAATAAAAAAAGCGAGTATGAAAGTAGTGCTAATTGGTCAAGATACATACTTGATTTAACTGTTCCTCATTTTAGAATGCCACTAGAGCATACTGAAGTATTAGAGGCTGACAGAGGTTTCTTACGTTGTTTTGGTGAATATGCACCAATGGTGAAAGAGTTTGCAAAAAATATAGATATTCCAGATACTTTAGAAGTTGAACTATTAAGTGAAAACAGCGTAGGAAAATTAATGATGAATGTTAGACAATTCTACTCTGATATTAATAAAGAATATTATCAAAATGTCTATTCAGTTATGGCTGATGGTAATTCTTATATAAGAATCAAAAAAAGTAGGCGTGAAAGTTGTGTGAATGAGGTAATTCCTTTAGCAAATCAAAAATCTTTCTTTATGGATGTTACATTAGATGGTTCTACAAATGATTTCTTAACTTTTGTTCATATGTTTAGTCATGCTAATTCTATATTAATTAACAATGATCATGATATTTATTCAAAGAAATGCTTATATGAAGCAGATTCTTTGTTTCTAGAACTAGTAGCGTTAGATAAATTAACTAATACATATTCTAATAATACTACTGCTATAAGTATTAAGATGTTTAATGAATTTGTAAGATATGCTGAAACAGCTAGAGCAAAGATGGATTTATTAACTAATTTTAATGAAAGTGCTTTAAAAGATAAGCCAAGAGTTGTTACATACTTAGAGAGCTGTGGATATGACAGTAAAAGAATAAATGAAATACTAAGAGTAGATATAGATACTTACTTTACTCAAACTACTGGTTATATGACTGCTATAGAATTATATTTCAAATATAAAGAAGATGAAAAAGTAGCGTTTGATTTATTGGATAAAATAATTAAGATGAAAGATTTAACTTCTAGAGAATATTTAGAAGAATTAAATAAGATGGGCATTGTTTTAGGAGAACATGTACTTCAATTTAGAAGTATGCTTGTTGATAGGTATTATCATGGCAAAAAATTATAATATAAGAATTGAATACTTAGAAAGAATTAAAAACATGTTAGCTTCTTTTGGAGAAGAAGAATATGATTATGATGTCGGTAGATTGGAATTACTTATTGAAAGATTAAAAAGTAATTTTACTATTGATGCTGATGATGCAGAAGATATTCTTGTACAATTAGATACAGATATGTTTTTCTGGCATGATTATAGAAGATTCTTTCCTAAAGTAAAGGAATTCTATAATGATGGCATTGTGGTTTCTGATCAATTTAGATGTAAGTTTGCTCCACTGGATATTAGTCATGATGAGTTAATAGATTTGACTAGAACTTTTTTTAAAGAACAAGGAGAATTCTTTGTAAAACATTTTGATCATGCTTTAAGAGATGCTGAAAATCATATTAGTTTTATTGAACCTAATGATGGTACTGCTGGTGAAATGTATTATATTAAAGCATTAAATGAAGTATTCTTGTTTATTCCAGATACTAAGAAAGTAGATATGTTATATACTTTTGCTCATGAATCTGAGCATGCGATAGATATGGATGCTAATCCAACATACTATGAAAACTGTGGTATTAGAGAAACATCTACTCTATTCATGGAAATGGTTGCTAGTGATTACTATAATGAAAAGTTTAATTTAGGTATTCAAGGTTTCTATAATCAGTTTTCTAATTTAACATCTATTAAATTAGATACTAATGATCTTATAGAAAGACAAAGAATGTTAAAGTTATATAAAAAGATTGCTGATTATAGTGATGAAGCTATTATGAAGAGATTACATAATAAATGGAGTCAAAGAGATTTGGATTTAAGAAAAGATTATTCTTTAGTAACTTTATACTTCTATCAAATACCTTATTTAACAGCAATAGAATTATATAAGATATATAAGACAGATAGAGAAAAAGCTTTATATATATTAACTGATATTATTTTAAACGGAACTGATCAAAATATATTTAGTTTATTAAATAAACATGGTATAAGTCTTAATAAGAATGCTTTTGAATATGAAAAGAGTTTAGTTTTAAAATATGATTCATTAGAAAAGGATACTAAATAGTATCCTTTTTTAAATATTCTTGATATTCTTTTATAATGCTAAACATTTCTTCAGGGGTTTTACTTTGACATATTTTGTTCTTTATTTCTTTACTTTTAGGCATTCCTTTTAAGTAATATAGAATAAATGCTCTTATTTCTAGATTAGCTACCTTCTCTGGTTTATCTTCTAGTAATAATTCATAGTGTCTTTTCATCATAGAAACACGTTCTTCATTGGTAGGTGGCATTGGTACTGTTCCTGTTTCTAAATACTCTATACAGTCTCTAATTAACCAAGGATTACCTAGTACTCCCCTACCAATCATTACAGCATCGCAATTGGTTTCTTCTAGCATTTTTTTAGCTAGTTCTGGTGTTGTTACATCACCATTGCCTATAACAGGAATAGATACTGCTTCTTTAACTTGTTTTATGATGTTCCAATCAGCTTTTCCGCTATAGCCTTGCGATCTTGTACGAGCGTGAACTGTAATAGCACTTGCACCGGCTTTTTCGCATAGTTTTGCTACTTCTACGGCATTTATACTATTTTCATCCCAACCGCTTCTTATTTTGACTGTAACAGGGATAGAAACTGCTTCTACAACAGATTTAACTATTTCGTAGATCTTTTCTGGATTTTTTAATAAAGCGCTTCCTGCTTGAGCTTTAACAGCTACTTTAGGTACAGGGCATCCCATGTTAATATCTATAATGTCTGGATGTTGTGTACTTTCTACTTTCTTAGCTGCAATCACGAATGAATCGATATCACTACCAAAGATTTGTTGGGCGATTGGTCTTTCTTCATCTGTCATTTTTAATAAATCGAATGTTTTATCATTGTTATACATGATAGCTTTATCTGATACCATTTCGGCATAGATAAGACCTGCTCCCATCTCTTTTATTATCTTTCTAAAAGAAGTATTTGAAATACCTGCCATAGGAGCTAGTACAATTTGATTTTTAATTTCTACATTTCCTATCTTCCACATAGAGATTTCCCCTTTTGTCGTTAGTATTATAACATTAATTT
>CAMJMP010000094.1 GCA_946407055.1 uncultured Mycoplasmatota bacterium
TGTGTTGGTTGTGCTGGCTGTTCTGGTTGTACCTGTTCTACTGTTTGTTGTTCCAATAATTGTTGAATTGGTACTTGAACCGGTGCCGGTTTCACTTCTGTATTTGGTTGCACTGATGCCGGAGCAGCTGGCGCAGGTTGAGGTGGTTGTGGCGCTGATGCAGGTTGCGGAGGCTGTGGTGCTGGCGCTGGTGCAACTGGTACTGGTTGAGGTGGCTGCGGTGCCGGTGCTGGTTGTGTTTGTTGTGGTACTACATTTGGTACCCCATTATTATTCTCTGGCATATTAAAAACTCCTTTATTATCAATAACATTATAACATAAAAAAAGATTAACATTTGTTAATCTTTTACTAATACTTTAGTTCCAACTTTAATATAATCTCTTAAGAATAAAGCAGCTGAATCAGGTAATCTTACACAACCCTTACTTCCGCTATTTTTTCTATAACTATTTTTACCAAAATTCTTTTGACCTTCCCATGGTGCATCATGGAATCCATTACCACCATCGAATCTCGCCCACATATAACGTGCTTGAGCTTCTTCACTAAAGTAACGAGAATTTGTTCTTTCAGATACTTTAAATGCTCCTGTACGAGTTTCCATACCATTTTTACCAGTAGTACAAACATCTTCAAATACCATATCAGTATAA
This sequence comes from uncultured Mycoplasmatota bacterium, assembly GCA_946407055.1. GTDB lineage: Bacteria > Bacillota_I > Bacilli_A > RF39 > UBA660 > Coprovivens. The sequence continues at coordinate 657 of CAMJMP010000094.1, forward strand.
CAATATAAATATACTTTTTGATCACCTAAGTCTACTACAACAAAAGTACCCTTATATTCCTTAATATCATTTTTATGTACTAAACCAACACTGTCTCCATATTCAACAAGACAAAAATCATCATATTCAATTAATACTTTAACTAATTGGTAAGTACCTATTCTTTTATATGCAACACCATAACTATTTATAAGATCTGTAGATGTTTTAACATAAGCCATTTTTAATATTGTTAAATCTTCTACATCAGGAAGTGTTCCTCTTAATTTCTCTTTTAAAGATATTGTATAAGCAGCATTAACAAAACCTATTTTATCTTTATGCTTAACTAAATACCATACATCATTAGGATTACTATAAGGTATTGCTCTACCTATTACAACTAATTCCTCATATTTAGGAAGTAGTTCTATATAAGATTCATTTTTAGAAGGGCCTGTTCTGAAATATAATCCAGAAGTTGTTCTTACTATATCTTTTTCTTCTTCAATATAATAATAATCGTTATTATAATCAACATCGCAAACACTAGTAAATTGAGTACTTACGAATGCTATTTCACCATTATATTTAATTAAGTCCCAATCCCCTACAGACATAATTCTATCTACAGTAGTATTCTTAGGTAATTCACCTAATTTAAATGATTCTGTAGTTGGACCCAATCTTAAATTAACATTCTTTATAGCAATTACACTATCACCTTTATTAACACCATTATTAACATAAGTAATTGGTGTCACTTCTGGTGTTGGTACTTCCGTAGGAACTGCTGTAGAAACTGCAGTTGGTTCCGGTGTTACCATTACTTGTTCAGTTACAGCTGGTGTTAGCATTGGATAATCAACATTATTTGTATTTGTTGCACCAGTATCTCTTATACTTTTACATATAGCATGTCCACCAGCCAATAAACCTGCAATTAGTACGATAGTGGTAAAACGTTTCTTAAATCGACCTTTTTTAGGTTTATACCTATACTCCCTGTTCATATTCAAAACCCCTTTTTGAAAACGTTTAAATAATACCACAAAAAAAGGAAAAAACCAAGTTTTTCCTTTACTTATTCTTCTGTGTTTTCCTCTTCTTTTTGTTCTAATAAGCCAACATCAACACCATTGATTGAATCGAATCTTTTCGTAATCTTTTCTGTTGTAATATTAATATCTTTAATATCTTTTGTAACAGTATCAATACTACGAGATAACTTCTCCCATCTTTCTCTATATTTCATAAATTCTTTACTTAATTTATTTAATTCTAGATGAATAACATGAGCATATTTATCTCTTTCCATATTCTTAACAACCATTTGAATAACTGTTAATGTACTCATTAATGTTGTTGGTCCAGTAATCCATACTTTCTTATTATAAGAATATGTTAATAAATCACTATGATATGCATTTATTTCAGCAAATATTGCTTCAGCTGGTAAGAATAATATTGCTTGATCAGCTGTTTCCCCAGGAATAATATATTTCTCCGCAATAGCATCTACATGCTTTTTAACATCCATCTTAAATAATTTTGTAGCAGCTTCTCTTTCTGCAGCAGATAAACTCTTATCAGTCATTCTTTGATAGTTCTCTAATGGGAACTTACTATCAACACATATTGTACCTAATGGATCTGGTGCATATATTATAGAGTCAGCAATACTACCATTACTCATAGTATGTTGAATATCATATATTTCGCCTTTTTTATCCCCAAAAACACTTGTTAATATGTAATTAAGATTAACTTCTCCAAAGATACCTCTTGTCTTCTTATCAGTTAATACACTTTGTAAACTAACTATCTCTGTAGATAAACTATCTATCTTCTTTTGTGCTTCATCTATCTTCGTTAATCTCTCTAAAATATTATTAAATGTTTTATTTGTCTTTTCAAAGTTTTGATCTATTCTTTCATTTACTTTTTCGTTTATTAATAATAATTTCTTTTCAATGTTTTCATTTAATGAATTAAAATCTTCAGTTAAATACTTATTAATATCAAATTTAAAATCATTTAAATCACTATTAACATTCTTCTCTAACTTACCTAATCTTTCAATAAAATCATTATCATCTTGTTTTTTCATTAATACTATTATTAATAAGATAATAACTATTACTAATAAACCTATTAATATATAATCTACAACCATTATTCAAACCTCTCATCTAAATTAAATTTCTTACTTACTATAAAACTAAAAAGATAAGCAGAACCTACTAGTATAAATATTTTTATTATAGCTGAAGGATTAGTTAATGCTTCTTTTAAACTAGTACCCAAAATACCACAATACATAACTGTTAATACTTTACCTACTAATAACGAATAAAAGTATTTTCTAGCATTAACATGTGATAAACCTGCACCCACATTTATAAAGAAAGATGGAGCAAAAGGTATTGATATTATTAATACCAATTGCGTAAATTTAAGTTTATCAATTAGTTTCATAAACTTCTTTACTTTACCTTTATTAATATGTTTATCAAACAATTTACTAAATCCTTTTCTAAATAATGTAAAAGCTAGGAAACTTCCAATAACTGTACATATCCATGAAAGAATACCACCAACAATAGAACCTAATACTAATACATTGACTGTAACAAATACAAATAATGGTAAAAAAGCTAAAGTACCTTCTACTACTATTAGTATTGAAGCTAATATAGGTGCCCACACACCAAGATTCAATAAAAAATCATTTAACCATACATCAATGTTCTTCATTAATTCTACTATTTCCATTTTTACATCACACTATAATTATAGTTTAAATACAATCAAAAGACAACAAACGTATGCCTCTCAATGTAAAGAAAAAAGAGATGAATATTATTCATCTCCAAAGAAATCATCAAAGAATTCATCATCAGATACAACGTTATCATTAACCTTAACATTATCAGCACTAATATTAACATTAGCTCTTTCTGGAACAACATCTCTAACTTGTTCTATTGCAGGCTCTACTACTTCTCTAACTGGTTCAACATAAGTATCATTTACTGCTTGAATTGTATTAGCTGTAGTGTCATAAACATTGATACCTGAATTTAATTTTTGTTTTATTTCTTCTGCTTTATCTCTTGATACAACTGTCTTAGGAATACTATCAACAAATTCTTTAGTCTCTTCTTTTATTTCTTCAGAAGTCTTTATATCATCTTTAATATCTTCCATTATATTTGGAACATTATTATAAAGTTCATGACTATTATCTGCTACTGGTACTACTCTATCACTACTATTGTAGTTTGGTTGTATCATAGAAGGTGTTTCAACTTTTGGTAATCTACCAATATTATCGAATTCATCTTCATCTATTGGACTACTTGTTGCAACTGCAACATTAGTTAAGTCACTAGTTGAAGTACTTTCTTCTTTAGGTTGATCAAATAAACTGATTGGTTCAACCTTTTTCTTTTCTTCTACTGGTGGTAAGAAGTCTTCATCATCGTCATCATCAAAATCATATAAGTCTTTTGTACTAATGACTGGATTAACAGCTGTCTTTTCAGTATTTTCATCAACAGAATCCTTAATGAAGTCTAACTTATCGTTAGCATTAACCATATCTATCTTAACGCCATCATTTGGATCAATATATGAAGGTGTTGTTTCAGTAATACTCTTTGGTTCACTAATAACAGCATCTTTAACTTCTGTCTTGACCTCATCTTTAGTTTCATCTTTATTCTTGTTTTCAAGCTCTTTCTTCTTACGTTCTTCTTCAGCATCAAGTTCAGCAATCTTCTTATCGATATCACGCATCATTG
>CAMJMP010000095.1 GCA_946407055.1 uncultured Mycoplasmatota bacterium
AATACAACCTAATTATATAGATACTTCTAAAATTAATATTAATCGAAGAGCAGGTGGAAGAAAAAGTACTTGGTGAAATAATCAGCATTATAATATTAGAAAAATGGAAATAAAAACTAATAAATTAATCAAACATGACTTAAAATATAAATATGGAACAATTAAAAAATAGAAGTCAGCTTCTATTTTTATTAGCTAAATTAAATATATTATAGAGAAAGGTAGGTAGTAATTGTGGCATTAGAATCATCTTTAAATAATAGTAGAACCCCAGACGCTAATTCTAATAAATCTAAAAGCACTACTGAATATTTAGTAAATTCTAGTTTAGCTACTTCAACAAACATGGCTGAGACTACCGGAACCTTTTCATTTTTATATGACTCTAGTATATCTAGTCCAATTAAAGATATTAAAGACGAGTCAAATAATTTATATGTAACTAAAATATCTAATTATAACAACTTCTATTATAAATATAATAGCCATTATAAATCAGGAGCTTATCCATCCAGTGGATATAGTACAGCTATGAATATGTATTATGATAACTGGGAGAGAAGTTGATATTCCAGCCAGGGATATTCTAATGCTGGTAAATTTGATGATAGTACAGTTTTAGCCAATTGTGTTGGCTGGGCTAATGGAAGAGTTATTGAGGTTTGGAACCGAGCCGTAAAATCAGGGTATATAAAATATGATTCCAGTAAACAGAGTTATGTTTTAAAAAATGGTGCGACTATTGAAGGTAAGGTTTATGATGGACAAAATACAGGATCTCTTGGAGTGGGTACTAGGCCACCAGCTTGTAATGCAGTTAATTTTTATAGAAATTGGCCTACTGCTGTTGGGTGGTCAAAAGGCCCAGAGCCAAAAGTAGGAGCTTTAATCGTCTGAGGAGCTCATTATAGTACTGAGGGAAATCCCGGACATGTAGCTTTTGTAGAAAAAGTAGAAGATAATGGAGATATAATTATTTCAGAGTCTTCAGCAGCTAATAGTGGAATACATTGGCTAGTACAAACATATACTCTTAGAAAAAGTAATAACTATCAAAGATACTATGACCATGTTTTAGTAGGATTTTGCTACTCTCCTGTTTGTCAATTAGCTTCTGCCAATGATGCCAGAACTGTAGTAGAGTTTGGTGGTATTATTGATCCTAGTTCTGAAGACATTGAAGCATATGAAAAAGCACTAGAAAATTTACGTGGTGTAAAAATACAAAAAGAATTTAAAGTTAATGATATTGTTAAAATAGTTTGGTTAGGATGTAAAGATCCTAATGGAAATTATGCTGAAATAAAAAATAGAGTAAATAACAATGGTCTTATTGGAATTATTTGCAAGAAAATAGATGGAGCTACTTATCCTTATGCAGTAAAAGCTCTTAACAGTAATAAGATAGTTGGGTATTATAAATGGAATTGTTTGCTTCTAGCTGATGTAGAAGCTAATGATGATGTTGTATAATATATTGAGGTTTTAAATGGCACAAAATAAAGATATAATTTTGTTAGATACAGATGGTACTAAATTATACCCGTTAGCTCATAAGGATAGTAGTAAAAATGTAATTGATACTACCTACTTAAAGAAGTCGGGCGGTACTATGACGGGACCACTGGTTATCAAGGGCATTGCTGGTAATAACCCCTTAATGGTTAGAGGTATTAACGGGTCTGATGGAGAAGGAAATCTGGGGGACTTATATCTTAATTATGCAGGTGGTATTACTTATTTTGGTACTAGTGGTGGGGGTAATATTTCAGCTGATGGTAAATCTTACTCAGGCAATGCTGCTACTGCTACAAAGGCTACGGCAGCTAATAATTTTACCGTAACTAATACCAACCCTAGTTCATTAACTAATTATTATCCAGTATGAGTTACAGGCACTTCAGCTAATACAAATTATGCTCCTAGAGTAAATAATGGTTTCTGGTATCAATCAAGTGAGGGCACAACTAGCACTGTAGGTGAAAGTTATTTAGTTGTTGGTAATTTAACTGCAAGTGGAACGGCTGGAAATAAGAGAGGAACTTTAGCCTTAACTGCTTCTAATTCTAATTATGCTTATTTAAGAACAGATACTCTTACAGGTAATAGGACTTTATTATTACCTGATGGAAATGGTACTTTGGTTTATACCAATAGTAGTAATAGCGTTACTTCTTTACCTGGAAATTTATCCTTTGCTAATGCAAACATTGGAGTACAACGTGTAGGACGCAGTGTTTCTTGGCATAAAGGAAGAGATGGCGCCCTTTTGAAGGTTACTTCTCTTAGTGGTTATAGCCCTACTACTTCTACCAAGACTACCAATGGCTCTTGGGAAATTGGAGCCTATGATAATTCAGAGTATACAGATGATTTAGTATTTTCTTACGTAAAAGATTCAGATTATACAAACAATACTAATAATCATGTTGAAATAAAGTTTTTGGAAGACGGCACCGTTAAAGCCAATTTACAGGGTAATGTAACAGGTAATGTAACTGGAAATGTCAATGGTAATGTTACCGGTAATGTTACCGGTTCATCTTCATTGAATGTATTAAAGGCCGGAGATACCATGTCCGGTAATCTGTTTTTTGCTAATACTAATAACACAACTACTACTGGTTCTACTCCTTTGGGAATTTATGGCTCAGTAGGAGATAATGATGGCTGAAGAATCGTTGGTTTAGGTAGTTCTAATGCTGGTTCATTAGAAATAGCTACTGATGATGACGGTAACGAACCTATTTATGTTAGACAATATAGTGGAGGCGGAAGTTCAGCTGGTTTTGTAACTATAGCTAGAACTTTAACTTTATTAGATGGTAATGGAAATACCACTATACCTGGAAGTTTAAATTTATCTAGTACAGCTGATGCAGCGGGAGGAACGGCTGGAAGTCCACCATTGATTATTGGTACTCCAACTGGCCAACATCTTGAAATAGATAATAATGAGATATTATCTAAATCAAATGGTACCACGCCTTCCATTTTGTATTTACAGGATAGTACCGGTGGAGTAGTAGTAGCAGGATCAAGTGGGTTAAGTGTTAATAATGGTAATTTAACAGTTTCAGGAACTATTACTTCTACAGGAGCAATCTCAGCTACTGCAGGCAGTATCTGGGCAGGTACTGACGGAAACACGGCGTCAGAGAGAGACCTTGGTGTACAATCTGGTGCAGGGAGAATTTATTTATATTCGGCTGCAGCCACAAATGGTGCCAGGGGTATTTGGCTAACAGCACATGGTACTGATACTAGTGGTAAGAATGTTTTATCAGTTGATACCAATAATAATACTACTTTTTATGGTACTTTAAGTGGTACAGCTACTAATGCTACAAATATTAAGATAGCTAGTGGTACAAATGATAAAAGATATTTGGTTGGGGTTACAGATTACGCTTCTACAAATCAGGCGCCATATATTAGCGCTGAGAATAAATGTTATATGCAAAGTGGATATTTGTATTCGAATGGCATAATAGTAAATAGTGTGACAACGGCCACTGGTGTTGTAACTAGATCTAGTGGGTGTACTTTAAAGTCTAGTACCATTAATATAGCTGGTAAAGTAGCACAACTAAATGTTGTTTTAACAGGACCTAGTGGTTCACAAACTGATGGAACAATAATATTTGTTGGAACCATATCAAATACCGCATATCGGCCTAAAGCCTCTGCTAGAGGATGCGATACATATGGTACTTCAGCTTTAATCGGATGGATCAATACTAGTGGTGAAGTAAATATTCGTGTTATGGATGCCGGAACCTACAACACTACGCTTGAAATGGCATTTACATACATAATTCCATAAAATTAATTTAAGGAAGTGAGTAGACAATGTCTAACATAGATTTAAAAAATTTAACAGAACAAGAAAGAAAAGCCGTATTAGAAATATTAAAAGAATATTCAGATACAGGAAATTCAACTAGTTTGTCTTCCTTGATGTATGAAGACTGGGATGAAATACCTGTAGATATTACTACTTTTCTCCACAATAGAAAATATTTAGGAAATGCCTTGTATGACCAGGAGGGTAAATTTACTTTATTTCCCTATTGGGAAGAAAAATTAAAAGACATTTTTCCGACTAATACTACTACAAAATATAACACTATTATATTTACTGGAGCAATTGGTTTAGGTAAATCTACCATAGCAGTAATTTGTTTGTTATATTTACTATATAGATTACTTTGTTTAAAGGATCCATATTTATATTATGGAATGCAACCTATTGATAAAATAACCATTTCTTTAATGAATATCACTATTGAAAACGCTAAGGGTGTTGCCTTAGATAAGATGAATCAAATGATTCTATCTAGTGAGTGATTTATGAATCATGGCGAAATGGCCGGAATTTCTAATTTAGAATATAGGCCCGA
>CAMJMP010000096.1 GCA_946407055.1 uncultured Mycoplasmatota bacterium
GCAAAACTGAAACAGATGAAAAAGCTATTAATGATGCAATTGAGAAATTAAAAGTATTTGAAATATGGGGAAAAGATATTGATTCACAAGCATTAACCAATGAAGAATTAATTTTCTTTGTTTATCGCAATACTGATAATTTCTATGAAGCAGGTATCTCTTTAGATAAAGCTCAAAAACTAGTTGATAAATATTTAGGCGTAACTATTAAAAAAGGATCTATGGATTGCCCTAATGGTGGTTCTGCAGAACCTAAACTAGTTATCTTTGATGAATCATCAAATAAATTTGTTGTTAATCCAGAACATGGTTCTCATGGTGCTGGTGGGACATCTCTAGATACTGCAAATAAAATTGAAGATATTAAAGCAAACGGTGATGAAGTAACTGTAACAGTAAAAAAACTATTCTCAGCTCCATTTGGTGATGTCGATTTATCTACTGTTTATTATTATGATTATTCTTCAGCAGTGAATAGAGTAAAAAGTGCTGCGGCTTACGAAGATATTGATGAACAATTTGCAAATGATCCTGAATATGATGAAGGTATAAATAGGGATAAATCAAAGATTGATTACTCTAAAGCATCTACTTATGAATACAAGTTTAAAGTAGTAGATGGTAACTATGTTTTATTATCATATAAGGAAATTAAATAAAGAGCATTAAGGCTCTTTTTTTTGTCTAAAAAATGTGATACAATCAACATATAATGGAAAGGTAATGGTGGATATGGATAAAGAAAAAGACATTGAAAAAACTGTACCTATCGACGTATTAACGGCTGAAGAATTAGAGGAAAAAGTTCAAACTCGTACAAAGAAATATACTTACGAGGAAGAAGAAGCAATTAAGAAAACTAAACAAGAATTAGAAGCAGAAGAACAAGCTGAAGAAGCACTAGCTGAAAAAAACATTGCTAAAGCGGAAGGCCTTTTAGATGCTGAAAAGAAAGATAAAAAAGATAAGAAAGAAAAGAAACCATTAACTAAGAAGCAAAAAATTGCTATAGCTATTGGTATTATTTTATTAATAATTCTAATTGTTGTCTTAGCAATCTTTCTAAGACCAAAGAAAAAAGCCGAAACTAAAAAAGAAGAAGAAAAAGAAGTCGAAGTAGAAAAAATTCTATATGAAAACTATTACTATGAAGGTGGATCACTACATTTCATTGATAGACAAAAGAATGAAATAGGTAAACCTTATGAATGTAAGAATAAAGATGAGAATCATTGTTATGTTGCCATAAATAACTATCGCGACAATTTTGATATTGGCAAAAAAATAGATGAAGAAGGTAATCCTAAAACAGAAAGAATGCCTATCTTTGATAAAGATTATGTATTTATCTATGATAATGCTGATGATGCAGATAAACGTATTAGATTATGGTCAATTCAAAATAATGAATTAAAAGACATTTACTATGAAGTTAAAGGTTATGATGGTAACTTAGTAGTAGTAAAAGATAAAGATAATAAATATGGTTTAATTAAATTAGAAGATGGAATAACTAAAAACATTGAACCTCAATATTCTTATTTAGGAATGATTGATAATGCCCCAAACCTAATAGCTAAAAATGATCGTGGTTATTTCGTAGTATCTAAAACAGGAGAACCATTAAGTAAAATAATTCCAGGTAGTGGTTTTGTTAGAAGTTATAGTACTGATTTAGTTGTAACAAGTGATGCAGCAGGGCATTATACTGTTTATGATTATGATGGTAAAGTACTATCAGATAAAAACAAATTTGCCACTGTCGATGGAAGATACTTATTCTTAGTAGATTCTAAGAATCAAATGTATGTTAAAGATATAGATGGAACTAAGTATCAAGAAGAAGGAATTCAATTATCTAACGATAAATTCGTTCCTGAATATACTTATACAGATAACAAACTAACTGATACTAAGAAATCATTTATGTTAGATGTTCGAGATAAATCAATTCAAATTGGCATCTATGACACACAATTCAAAGAAGAAAGATATATTGATATAAATCTATATGAAGGTTTATTCAATAAGTCTTTACCATACCATAATTATTTCAATAAGAAATTATATTTCTATAAAGACGAAGCAAAAGAACAATTACTAGGTTCTTATGAATGCTCTCATGAAAATGTCGTAACTGGAACTACAAAAGAATTAACTTCTTGTCGCCCAGCTACTGATACTATTTATGAAGATAACGATATGATTGATGATGAATACAAGAATAGAAGTAGTATTATTCCAATTATTAATAATCAATTCGTATTCGTAGCAGATGGTAATGGAGTTGTTAACTTAGTAGATTTATATGCTAATAAGATTAAATCTTCATATACATCAGTAAACACTTATAGTGAACCAAATGTAGGTTTAACTCATCGTAGTGGAACAATTGATGTTACTTGTGTTAACAAATCTGGTAAATATGGAGTTATTACTATAACTACCGGTGGTGTATCAGGAAAATATAGTTTCCAATATACTAAGATTGAAAAATTTGATAAATACTTTATAGGTCAAAATGCTGACACTAAGAAATGGAATATTATCTTTGATATAGATAACATATCTGCTTCTTATCCAAACAAACCAAGAGGATTTGTTAAAGATGGTGAACATGTTAAAACAAAAGCAGCATCTGGTTACTATGTATATGATAAAGATGGAACAATGCTTAATCGTACAGTAGATGGTAAAAGAGAAGTATATAAATATGTTCAATTATATAATGATTTCTTCGTTGGTGTAGATAAAGAAGGAAAAACTATAATGTTATATTCTTATGATGGTGAACCATTATTAAAAGATCCAATAACAATTTATGGTGAAAAATTCTATAACACTAAAGAACCAGCATTTAAAGCTGAAAAGAAAGATAAGAAAACTTATATAGTTTCAGTATTAAAAGATGGTAAATATATTAAAAATGAATATACAGTAGAGGAAGAAGAATCTTCAACACCAGATAATCCGGACAATCCAGATAATCCTGACAATCCAGATAATCCAGACAACCCAGATAATCCTGATAACCCAGATAATCCTGACAATCCAGAGAATCCTGAGAACCCAGAAAACCCTGAAGATGGATCTGGTAATACATCTGTAGATGATGGGGGCGAATAATAAAACATGAAGAGTAAAAAGGATAAAGTAAGCAAGATAATGGCTTTAATAATTATCGTACTAGGTTTTATCGCTTCTTTCGGAATTGCAGCTACAGGAACATATTTAAAAATAAAAGAGTTTATTGATTCTCAAAAAGTAGAAGAAATAATCATCCATCCATTCTTTGATGAAGGAAAATTATGGCTATACGATGGTGAAGACCTTAGAATGGAATATGAATGTAAATTTGATGGTATATATTGCGGACATGCATACGAGTTTGTTGATGATTCATCATACAAATTAAGTTACTTTAATGATGGAGTAACTAACGAAATAACTGCTGTAATTAACAATCGTTACATACTTGTCGTTGAAACTAAAAATGCTGCCAAGAAGCAAGAAGAATTAGCTAAAGCTGAAGAAGCAAAAGCTAATCAAGCCGAACAAGGAGTAGTTGGAGAAGAAGACATCGAATACTATGAAGAACCAGTAATGGAAGAAGAACATTATTATGATGAAGAAGTTGAAGTATTAGATGTAGATGAGCTTAAAATAGTAGCAAAATATGCTGCAGTTAAAAACTACTCTATGCTACCTGAAAACCTATATATAGCTAAGAATAGTCAAGGCAAATGGGGAGTTATAGAATTTACTGAATCAGGAATCAAAGATGTAGTAGCTGCTCAATATGACTTCATAGGTATCTTTACACCAGATAGTACTGTAGCTCCAGTAGATTACACTGGTTATGTTGTTCTAAGTAATGGCCAATGGTTCATTATTGATAAAACAGGTAAACAAATATCAACGCCTATTAGAGAAGCAATAAAAGGTTACGAAGATTCAACAATTGTTGCTTCAACTGAAGATAACCTATACAATATTTATAATGCTAGTGGTAAAAAACTAAATGAAGGCACATTCGAAACTCTTGAATTTACAGGTCAAGGATACATTGTAGCTTATAACCAAGGATTTAATTATGCATTATATGATAATGCTGGTAAAGAAGTAATTAGTGGAACATTAGGTTTCCAAGCGAACCCAGAATACCAATACTTCCCAGAAACAGACGAATTCATTTTTAAAGCAAATGGTCTAGAAGTATTTAATGGAAAAGCTGTTAAGAAACAAGCTACTGAAGTAAACCAAGAAGTTCAAACACAATAAAAAAGTAAGTTAACAACTTACTTTTTTTGTCCTTCAATATAGAAAGCATA
>CAMJMP010000097.1 GCA_946407055.1 uncultured Mycoplasmatota bacterium
ATCTTCATTGTACTACCTGGTTCATATGAATATTGTGTTAAAGGATTCAAATAATTATCCGCTTGTCTTGTATTCAAATTAAATGTTGGATTAGATGCTGAAGCAACAATAGCACCTGTCTTAGCATCCATTACTGTAAATGTTAACCAAGTCATCTTATTATCTTTACTAACATCAGCAATACCATTCTCAACAAACATTTGAATTTTACTATCTATAGTTAAATATACATCTTTACCAGATTCAGCTTCTACTGTAATTGGTGTTGTATTAGGTATTGTATAACCCATTGCATCCTTTTGGTAAATTGTATATCCATCTTTTCCTTGTAATTCATTATCATAGTAAGCTTCAATACCCATCTTACCAGTAATTGATCCATCATCATCTTCAGATGCGAAACCAACTATATATGAAGCAAAACTACCCATTTGATACGTTCTCTTACTTGTCGGTATAAAATCTATTCCCGGTAAATCTAAAGCTTCTATTTGTTTCTTTACTAATTCGGTAATTCCTTTACCATGAACACCAAATTCTACTTGGTAAGCATTAGCATTTAATCTTTGTAAATAGTATTCCTTATCTCCACCCAATACTTTTGATAATTCTTCAGCTGTTCTATCTTTATCTACTACATGCTTAGGATTATCTATATCCTTCGTACGTGTTGGACTTAAATAAGCAATAACTGTATAAGCATTAACATTCTTAGCTAATAACTCACCATCTATTGAATAAATACTACCTCTTTGTGCCTTTAATGTAACTGTCTCCGTATTTCTATTCTTAACAAATTCAGTTAAGTTCATTCCATCAACATTTTTAGCCAATGCTACAAATGATAATTTCGCAATTATTGCACAAAAAGAAAGAACAAGAACAACAAAAATTATAATACTAACATTTATTGTCTTGCTCTTTTTCTTCATATGTATTCTCCTTATAAATTATTCGTTAATAACGACCTTCACGTTACTATTATTATAAGTCAAACCAATTTCGTTTGCAACCTCCTGAATCTTATCAAGAGAAGCTAATTCATTTATTTCCATTCTTAAACTTTCGTTTATTCCTTCTTGTTCATTTATCTTTTCTTTTATTTCTTCAAGCGCAATATTACTTTCAGAAAGTCTTGCTTTTACATAAACTTCGCAGATAGGTATCGCAAGCAAAAGAACGGCTATTACTAACCACATGAATGCTTCTTTATTTAGTCTTCTTTTTCTCTTGTTTGCAGCCATCTCACTCAAACCCTTTCTATTACTCTTAATTTTGCACTCCTACTACGTGAATTTTCTTGTAACTCACGTTCACTAGGTAAAATTGGTTTTTTATTAACTAATCGAATCTTAGGTTTATACTCTTCAGGTATTGAAGGCAAACCCTTTACTAATTCATCAATTTCTGATTCTTTCTTAAATATTTGTTTAACTATTCTGTCTTCTAAGGAATGAAATGTAATAACACTCATTCTTCCATTTATCTCGAGTAAATCTATTGCATCAGGCAATACCTTTTTTAATACAGTTAATTCTCCATTTACTTCAATTCTAATTGCTTGAAATATTTGTCTTTCTGGATGGAACTTATTAAAATACTTAGCTCCAACCGCACTTTCGATAACACTAACTAATTCCCTCGTAGTTTCTATTCTTTTGCTACTTCTTACTTCACAAATCTTCTTAGCAATTACTTTACTTAACTTTTCTTCTCCATACAAATAGAATATATTTGTTAACTCATCTAAACTGTATTGATTAACTATCGTTTCAGCCGTTAGTTCACTATTCTGATCCATTCTCATATCTAATCTCGCATCATTCATGAAAGTAAATCCACGTGATGCATCATCAATTTGTGGGCTTGATAAACCCAGATCAAATAGGATACCATCTACTTTTTCAATACCTAATTCATTTAATTTCTCTTTAAGGTAAACAAAATTACTATATATTATAGTAAAGTTGTCGCCTATCTCACTCAATCTCTGTTTTGAATATTCTATAGCTTCCATATCTTGATCAAAAGCATATAAGTGTCCGTTCGTCAATCGTTTTAAGATTTCACTACTATGGCCTCCATAGCCTAATGTACAATCAACATAAATTCCGTCTTTTTTTATATTCAAACCATCAATAGATTCACTTAATAACACACTATAATGTTTCACCAAAATCAACCCCGTCAAATAAATTCTCAGCAATATCCTCTAATGTATTAGAATTATTCTCCAAGAATTTGTCCCATCCTTCTTGAGACCAAATCTCAATACGGTCATTTGCGCCGATAATTACGCATTCCTTTGTAATATCGGCGTAACTAACCAATGGGGAGGTAATGTTAATTCGACCTTGACGATCAAATTCACATTCAGTGGCACCGGAAAAGAAGGCTCTTTCAAAAGTACGGACATCTTTTTTGGTAAAAGGTAGAGTTTTTATTTTGGCAACTATAAGATTCCATTCAGCCTCGGAATAAATATAGAGACACTTCTCAAGGCCGCGAGTTATAACAAAATTAGTTCCAAGTTCATAACGGAACTTAGCAGGAATAATTAGTCGTCCTTTTTCATCAATATTATGATGATATTCGCCCATAAACATTTTTGAAATCCCCCACTTTCCTCCACAATGTACCACTGTCTACAATAATAATACCTTTTATTAGATTGTTTGTAAACAATTTTGCCCCAATTGTTTGTCAATTTACGTAAACACTTAAGTCATATTTGTTTATAAAAAAAAGACTCGCTTGAGTCTTTTTATTGCATCTTTGCCTTAGCTCCACTGCTTCCATCATATGTACTTAAGACATTTGATTCAAAGCTTGTTACTTTCTTTTTAGCATTCTTATAATCTTTAACAGCTAATGTAATCATTTCATCTAATAACTTAGTATATTTCTTTCCCTTAGGTACATAGAAGAAGAATGCTAAACAACCAGGAATTGTATTTGGTTCATTAACGTAAACCTTTTTAGCTTTAGTATCAACAAGAAAATCAAATCTTGTAACACCTTTTAATTCCATACATCTGAATGCATCTTTAGCTGCTTTATAAATCTTTTCTTCTATTTCTTTGTCAATATCAGCAGGGATCTTAAATCCACCTGTTGATATAACTCCACCTGTCTTAGGTCCTTTAGCTCCATTCTTTCCACCAGAACTACCCAAGTACTTATCTTCAAATGTTAAGAAATCATTATCAGTAATCATTTCACCTATCAATGAAGTTTCCATTGTTTCTCCATTACCTAATACAGCACAATCAACTTCTAATAAGTTCTTAACCATTTCTTCAACAATTATCTTCTTATCATATTTAATTGCTTCTTCAATAGATTCTTTGATTTCACTTTCGTTATGAGCAACTGTAATACCTACACTACTACCCAAGTTAGCAGGTTTAACAATTACTGGATAACCTAATTCCTTAATACTCTTTAAGACTTTATCTTCATCTTCAGCGTATTCATAATCATAGAACCAAGTATAGTTAACAATTGGTACACCAGAAGCACCCATAACTTGTTTTTGTACTACTTTATCTTGACCAATACTTGCACCTAACATTGAAGGTCCTACATATGGAATTCCTAAAGTTTCTAAGTAACCTGCTAAAGATCCATCTTCAACACCTTTACCATGTACTATAGGGAATGCTACATCAATTGTATTAACTACTCCTTTAAATAAGCCATTCTTCTTTAATAATACATAATCTTCTCCAGATTTAGTTAATACTACTTCTTTAGCTACTTTACCAATATTATTAAGATCTTTATATGTCTTCATATCTCTTAAAGCTTCACCAGTATACCAATTTCTATCTTTACTAATATAAATAGGTACTATTTCATACTTATCAGTATCCATAAATGACATCGCTTGAACTGCTGTAATAACTGAAACTTCATGTTCAACAGATTCACCACCAAATATTACACCAATCTTTAACATCTATATCACTCCTTATTTTTCGTTAAATGTATCTGGAAGATCACTTTGTAATAATACATAAGTATCATCTTCCTTTAACTTTCTCATTAATGGGAAAGCATCCATAACATTATTTAATACATGAATTTTCTTTTCATTGTATTTAGCTTCTTTTAAACCTTCATAGATAGGTTCAGTTTGATTCTTTCCTACTAATATAACTTCGTCAATCTTAGCTTCCGCTATTTCAACACCTAACTTTTTATTCTCTTCATAAGATTTACTACCTAGTTCTATCATTCCTGACGTAACTACTATTTTCTTACCAGGCATTGCTGATAATACTTCTATAGCCATTGCACAACCTTGTGGATTAGC
>CAMJMP010000098.1 GCA_946407055.1 uncultured Mycoplasmatota bacterium
GATATAAATCAAGTAATTATTATTGATGATACTATTCATTGGTATTTATATTAAAGATAGATAATAACAAAGAAAAATAAAAAAAGAAAGTAATTATTTACTTTCTTTTTTTGATTCTAAATATTCTTCAAATGTTAAATCATTATCCATGATTTCATGAGCGATTTCTTTGCTTCCAACATATCTGAAATGCCATGGTTCATAAGCGTAACCAGTTATGTCTTTTTTACCATCTGGATATCTTAAAATGAATCCATAATCAGCTAATTTAGCATGGACAGTTTTCCAGATTTTCTTTTGTTTAATCATTTCATCATTATCAGCAACGATTTCACCTTTAATTTTTAAGCATACGTCAATAGCAAGACCAGTATGATGTTCTGAATAACCAGGAACTGCTACATATTTCTTAACGTATTCAGGTCCTTTTTCTGGATCAGCAGACCATCTATCCCATAAGTCTTGTTGTTCAGCAACTGAACGATAGATACTATCTAGTTCAATTTCAATTCCTTCATTTTTTAATTCAGCTTGTAATTTTTTGAATTCTGCTAAAGCTTCTTTTTCAACTTTAACTTCATCTCCCCAAGCATCCTTATCAGAAACTAATTCTATAGTATCTTCCCAATTATCTGGTAATTTATTTTCTTTATTAACTAATACTAGATAATTAGTTTTTGGTTTTTCAGTTTCTTTCTTTTCTTCTTCTTTCTTCTTGCCGCATGCTGTAAATCCTAATAATACTAAAGAAAGTACTAGGATTCCTAATAATGTCTTTTTCATGTTGTCATTCCTTTCCTATCTAGTTATTATAGCATTTAAAAAAAAGCAGTCAACACTGCTTTACACTATTGATAGTAAGTTATAATAACGACCAATTGCAATTAATAATATTAAAGTTAAATTAATTAATATTATAAGTATTATATGACTTCTTTTTTCTTGTACTAGGTTGGCAATGAATTCTCTTATTAAAGCATTAGTATAGAAATACCATTTAGTTTTACTACCCATTCCTTCGCATTCAATACCTTGTTCATTAGCAATAACGCCACTTCTAAAAACATGGAAGTTTGTTGTAGCGAAACTAATTTTGGCTTCCTTGTTTATTTTATCTATTTTTTCTTTAGAGTATTTCATATTTTCAATAGTACTTGTTGATTTATCTTCAATAACTATTTGTTTTTCTTTAATACCTTTTTCTAGTAAATAATTTTTTATTGCTTCAGCTTCAGCAATAACTTCATCAGGGCCTTTACCACCAGATGGAATATAAACTATTTTCTTTTTAGTTAGTTCATATTGTTTATTACCGAAATCAATAGCTTTATCTACCCTCGCCTTTAAAAGCGGCGTTAATGTACCATCTTTTCTTATTTGAGCACCTAGAATAATAACAAAATCTTTATCGTAAGCAGGTATATGTTTAGCTGCTCTAACATTGCAATATAAAGTAGCTATTATTAAGGTATAGAAATAAGATACTGTAGCATTGATACAAATATCTAAAGCATACTTAATGAATTGTTTATCGGTACCTACTAATAGTTTTGTTACCAAATAGTAAACTGCTTGAGAACCAAATAAACCTATTAAAGCTAAGAATCCCAAAATGATACCCAATAGTTTAGTTGGATTAAAACCTTCTTTTTTTATTAAGATAATATTAGTAATAATGCTATATAGAGCCAGTATGATAATACATGGGAGTGTTAACATGGCAAAGAAAGAGAACGATCTTAACGTATTATTATAAATATCAATTATGTTAAGTACTTTCCAGTTTTGAATTAATAGATTTATTTGTCTTATAATGTTAATATTTATAAATATTAATAAACCTAAATTCATTATAATTGTGTAAGTATACTTTTGTTTTTCATATTGATTTTTAATAAAGAATGAACAACCAATGGATATTCTAATTAAAAATAATATTAAAATTATTTGAATGGATTTACTTAATGCAACATTATTAGTTAAATCTGTTCTATGTAATATTGAAATTGTTAATAATATAAATAATAGAGTTATAAACAAATAAATTATATTTCTCTTCTTCATAGTTTTCTCTCCTGGTTTTATTATAACATAAGAAAAGATAGATATTTATCTATCTTTTATACTCCCATTTTATCTGGTTTATCTTTAGATAATAATTCTGTCATTGCTACACCATTATATTTTGTTGTTTCATCATAGATTGCTCTAGCAAATGATTCGTTAAAGACATCAACAGTTAATGGATTACCATCTTCAGAGAATGAGCAACCTCTTATGTCTACTCCTGTGAAGTCTGTAAATGGATTAATGTAAATTTTTTCAAATTTAAAATTTCTTAGACTTTTTTTGTACACTAATTGTGGATCTAAAAGATGAGGATTACAACCGGTGAAGTCAACACCTTCAACATTTACATTAGCAAATGTTTCACCACTAATATCAATGTATTTTAAGATTCCTTTTATTTCTACCGGCAATTCAAGATGATCTCCAGTTGGAACAAATGGAATGCTAATTGGTATTCTTCTAGGTGCGTCGCCTGGTCTTGAAAATTGCTTTACTCTTTCAATTGCATCTTTTAAATCTGCTAAAGCTTGACGAAGGTTTTCTAATCTTTCTTTTTCAGCTTGTTCAGTTTCAACTTTTAATTTTTCAATATCTTGTTTTTCTTTTTCTTTCTTTTGTTTATCTATTATTCCTAGGTTTTCATCTTTAGCTTCTCTTATTATTGCTTCTATTTCATCATTATTTTTAATTCTAAAAATATCTCTACTTAAGATGCCTGTTACTCTAGGACTAATACTAATTGTTTCTTTATCTTTTAGATTATTCATGTAGTATTCAGTTATATCTATTATTTGTTCATTATATATCAGATACATTGTTTCATCTTCCATATCATATAAGAAATTATCATCATATATATATGAATCTATTGGACCTAATAAGATATATTTTTTTAAGAATTTATCATAAAGATAATAATTTTTATCATCATTACAAAGTAAATATCTTAAACCATAATTTTTAACTGGTTGATACTTAATTCTTATTTTTTCATAAGAATTAGTACATAAATAACCACCTAATACTCTTTTTATTTGATAGTCTCTCATGTCTAAGTAAGCTGTTTGGGTTTTACCATCTTTTTTTATTTTTACTTTACCAGCTTCGACATTTGATATTTCATCATAGAATTCTTTAAATACTTCTTTACCACTATAATCGATTAAATTCCATTTACCATCTTTTTTTACTTTAGCGTAGCCATTATGGAAGTCTTCCCCATCTTCGTATGGTGATGTACCACTCCAATCGAGTGCGTCTATATAATCATGCCAACCAATTTGAATTTCTTTTACGCTTAAAGTACCAAATAAACATTTTCCATTATGATCTACATAATCAACTGTATTTCCACACTTGTATCTAGCATAGCCTTCATGGAAATCAGAGAATTCTCCATAATGAAGATCTCTAGAAAAGAATAGTTCTCCATCATCTGTCATAAAGTTTGTTGATTTATGTACTCTTGCTAATCCTTCATGGAAATCGCCATCAATGGTTGTATGGTATCGCTTCTCACCGTCATGAGTTTCATCAAATATAAACACATCATAGCGATTCTTTAATAATATATGCCCCATTAACATTACAATTTCTCCATAAAAATTATTTCTTAATTGTAATTCTCCATCTTTATTAATTATATTGTAAGATGGGCCAGAAAAAGGATTGGGAATAGCAATTATTGCATATCCACCGTGAAAATCACTTACAAATTTTATTGATCGTCCAATCTTTTTTTGCACTTTTTCTTTCAGTTTATATTTATCAACAGTAGAAAGAGGTTCTACCTTCCACTTTTTAGTTAATACTTGTTGCATTTTACGAGCCATATTATTTGGTCGTGGAATGCCATCTGGGCCACAAAAAATCAAATCAAGTTTATCTTTTAAATAGCCTTGATACTGAGCTTCAATTTTATCATTTAATCTTTCTCTAAATGCTTTTGCTTGATCTTCATTCATAAGTATGCCCTTCTATCATAATAATTATAACATGATTAGTACTACAATTAAAAAAATTAGGCATGAAAAAACTAGTCTTTCGACTAGTTATTGACACATGGGGCCTCAATTTAACGTGTTTACGAAAAATCGGCACAAATCTATGAATTGAGATTTT
>CAMJMP010000099.1 GCA_946407055.1 uncultured Mycoplasmatota bacterium
TTGATTGGTTTTTTTATGCCTTGAGTTATTGGTCCATAAGCTTCTGCTTTGCCTAGTCTTTGAACTAGTTTATAACCAATATTACCAGCGTCTAAGTCTGGGAAGACTAAAACATTGGCATGACCTGCTACTTTTGAACCAGGGGCCTTAGAAGCAGCTATTTCTGGTACGATAGCAGCATCTAATTGTAGTTCACCATCTATTTCATATTCTGGATATTGTTCTTGAGCTAATCTTGTTGCTTCGACTACTTTGTCAACATCAGCATGACTTGCACTACCCTTTGTTGAATGTGATAGTAATGCTGTGATTGGTTTTTGTTCAACTAATAGTTCAAATGTCTTAGCAGATGAACCAGCAATAGCAGCTAGTTTTTCTGGATCTGGATTTTGTTCTAGACCAGCATCTGCAAAGATAAATGTGCCATTAGCACCATATTCACAATCAGGTACAATCATTAAGAAGAATGCTGATACTAATTTAGTATTAGGTGCTGTTTTAATTATTTGAAGGGCTGGTCTTAAAGTGTTAGCTGAAGAGTGACAAGCACCTGATACAGCTCCATCGGCCATTCCTTCGTTAACTAACATACAAGCGAAATACATGAAATCTGTTGTTAGTAAGCGATAAGCTTCTTCTCTAGTCATTCCTTTTTCTTTACGTAGTTCATATAATTTATCTGCTAATGAATTAGTTAGTTCTGATGTTAAAGGATTAATTCTTTTAGCTCTACTAATATCTAAACCTTCACTATTCTTATTTATATCTTCTTCTGTACCAACAAGAATGATATTAGCTATTCCTTCTCTTAAAACCATGTCGGCTGCTTCTAGAGTACGGCGATCCATAGTTTCTGGAAGAACGATAGTTTTCACTTCTTGTTTAGCTCTTTCTTTTATACGACTAATAAAACTCATAATTATTACCTTCTCTCAATAATAATTATAACATAAAAAAAGAACTATTTAGATAGTTCTTCTTCAATTCTCATTAATTGATTATATTTACAAATACGATCTGTTCTAGACATAGAACCTGTTTTAATTTGTCCTAAATTTAGACCTACTGCTAAATCAGCAATTGTAGTATCTTCAGTTTCACCAGATCTATGAGAAATTACTGTAGCATAACCATTTGAACGAGCTAGTTCAATAGTTTCTAGAGTTTCAGTAATAGTACCGATTTGGTTAACTTTTAATAGAATTGCATTACCAGCATGTTTATCAATACCCATTTGTAAACATTTTTTATTTGTAACGAATAGGTCGTCACCTACTAATTGAATTTTATCTCCTAAACGAGCAGTAATCTTAGCAAAGCCATCCCAGTCATTTTCATCTACTGGATCTTCAATAGAAATGATTGGATATTTATGAACTAATTCTTCATAGAAATCAATTAATTCATCAGTAGTTAAACTTCTTCCTTCACCAACAAGATTGTATTTACCATCTTCATAGAATTCTGAAGCTGCTACATCGATTCCCATGCATACATCTTTACCTGGTTCATAACCAGCTCTTTTAATAGCTTCCATGATTAGTTCAAAACCTTCAGTATTTGATTGTAAGTCAGGTGCAAATCCACCTTCATCTCCTACACCAGTAGCTAGATGTTTTTCATTTAATACTTTCTTTAAGTTATGGAATACTTCTGCTCCAACTCTTACTCTTTCCTTAATAGTATCTCTTTGAGGAATAATCATAAATTCTTGGAAATCTAATTTATTGTCTGCATGTGCTCCACCATTAATGATGTTCATCATTGGACGAGGTAGTTCAGTACCTTCACCAATATATCTATATAATGGTTTACCTTCATGAATAGCTGATGCTTTTAAAGCAGCCATAGATATACCTAGAATGGCATTAGCACCGTATTTAGATTTTGTTTCAGTACCATCAGCTTCGATCATAGCATAGTCAAGAGCTTTTTGATCTTTAGCATCCATGCCGATAACTAAATCTCTTAAAGGACCATTAACATTAGCTACAGCTTTAGTAACTCCTTTTCCTAAGTATCTACTTTTATCGCCATCACGTAATTCTAAAGCTTCTCTTTCTCCAGTTGATGCTCCAGAAGGTACAGCAGCGCGGCCTAAAGTTCCATCTTCAAGGATTACATCTACTTCAACAGTAGGATTTCCACGAGAGTCTAGAATTTCACGACCAATAACGTCTTTAATTTTCATTATAAAATACACTCCTTTAACCCCTATTTTGGGTCCAACAATAATATAACACAAAACTACATTTTTAGGTATAAAAAAAAGGAATATAATTATTCCTTATTTAAATAATTCATTTTAGTAGTTTCTATTAAAGTATTTAATAGTTCATCTACCATTGCTTTTTCATGTTCAGTATCTATTTTAGATAATCTTCCATCATCTTCTAAAATAGCTGAATAACAGATAATACTTCCATCATCATCAGTAGTATAGTCAGTATATGTTACATACTTTTTATTTGTTTCATCTGATTCAAAAGAGAATAAGATTTCAAATTCTTTTTCTTCTCCTGCATCATTTTTTATAGTTAAATAATCTTTCATATTTACCTCCTAAAGTAACCTGCTACTGTAGTATTATCTTTTCCGGCATCTATAAAGTCAACATGAGTTCCATCGCCTTTACCTTTTAAAGAATTATATTTATCTAATTCTTCTTGAGTAAGAGTTCCTTTAACAAGTTTTTCATAGAAGCCATTCCATTCACGTCCTCTAATAGCTTTCTTTTTTAGAGCAGCTGCTACTAAGTATTGAGTTATCTTTGGTAATGGTGTACTTCGACAGATAATCTTGATACCTTCAAAAGATAATAGATCACTTGCTCCATCACTCATTAATAATAGTTTATCGTAAGAATCATTTGGTATAGTGAAACTTTGTTTTCCTACATTTAAGTTTTCATCACCAATACATCTAAGAATATTATTATTTCCATGAGCAAATTTTATATCTTCAATTGCTTTAGTACCTACTTGAGTGGCACTTTTTTGTTTGAAGTCTTTATCACGAGGCCATGTATATGAGTCATCTTTAGTTATTAAAGTAATACTATCTCTTTTTAATAAGCTACCATTCTTGATGATATAAGCACGAGAGTCACCTACTTGAGTGATAATTGTCTTTTGGGCAGTAACTATGGCACCAGTAAACGTTGCCCCAGCTCTTAATTCTTCACTGCCTTCATTAAATCTTCTATATATAGCATCATTTATTTGAGTTATTTTTTGATTAAATACTCTTTGTAGATCTTCTGGTTTATTGTAATAATCTGGACTTATATTTTCAAACCATTTAGCAATTTCGCGAACTACATAACTACTTACTTCTTCACCAGCTGATAAACCACCCATACCATCAGATACAACTAAAATCTTAAAGTTTGGATTACTTGGATGTTCCATGATTAGAACACTATCTTCTTGGTTATGACGTTTTAATCCTACGTGTTGAGTAGCAAATAATTTACCACCGATACCATATTCATTGTAACGATTCTTAACTTGGATACCTTTCATTACATCGTGGTAGCATTTATTTACGGCATGTTGGTTAACTTCAAGTTCTCTAACAGCACGTAATATATTGGCACTAGAATTAATCTTATTTACTAAAACTTCGTTAGCGTTTTCTATTGCTTTACCGTCACCATATTTTTCTAATACTAGACGATATTTTTGATCATATTCATAATAATACTTTTGAACGATATGTAGAGCATCCATTAAAGCTTCATTATTTTCTAATAAGTAAGCCACTGGATTAACTTTGTCTGTACTAAATACCCTGATAAGGCGACTTACAGTTTCATAACCAGGACATTTTTGGCTAAGAGCATTATATTGATCAACAAAGCGAGTTGCTGATAGATAAGTTTCATCTGTTCTTCTTACGACTTCAGAATAGTTATATATTTTAACTATTTCTTGGCATAAGATTTGAACTATTTCAACAGGAGTTAATCTGGCAACTCTTTCACGAGCACCATTAGCAGTTGTAATGAATTTTAAAGCATCTGGTACACCAGCAATTATTTGGCTATAAATAGAAGCAAAATTATTTTCTGGGAATTTCTTATGAGTTTCATCAATAGCAAATACTAAATCATATATTGTTGTCATAGTTCTCACCTATTATAATAATACCATAAAACATAAAAAAAAGACACTAAATGTCTTT
>CAMJMP010000100.1 GCA_946407055.1 uncultured Mycoplasmatota bacterium
ATCTGGAGTAGCTACGATAACATCATAGTCAAACCAGTTTTCTTTTTCAATTTTTTCGATCATATCAGTATCACCAACGAAATCTGCACCAGCAGCTTTAGCAGCTTCTGCAGCTTCACCTTTAGCGATAACTAAAACTTTTTTAGATTTACCAGTACCATTAGGTAATACCATTGATCCTCTTAATTGTTGATCGGCTTTTTTAGTATCAAGATTTAAGTTAAATGCAACTTCAACAGTACTATCAAAACTAGTAATAGAAGTTTCTTTAACTAATTTAACTGCTTCTTCTTTAGTATATAGAACAGTTCTATCTACTTTTTTAGAAGCTTCCACATACTTCTTACCTGATTTACTCATCTTATTTCCCTCCTAATTGTGGTTTATTAGCGGATTTATAAAAATATTATTATTTATTAAATTATTCTTCAGTTTTTTCAGCTTCTTCAGCATTTTCTTCAGCTTCAGCTTCACCAATAACTTCAACTTCATGAGTTTCTTGAGCTTCTGCTTCTAACTTAGCTAATTCAGCTTCTCTCTTAGCTTGTTTTGCAGCTTCTTCAGCAGCTTCACGTCCTTGTTCAGCTAATTCTTGGTCATTTAATCCCTTAACTGCTACACCCATGTTTCTAGCTGTACCTTCAATGATATTCATTGCAGCTTGTACATCATAAGCGTTCAAGTCTGGTAGTTTAATTTCAGCGATTGCTTTAAGATCATCTTGTGAAATTGTAGCAACAACTTGGTTTGCACCCTTTTGACTACCTTTTTGAATCTTAGCATATTTCTTAATTAAGAAACCAGCTGGTGGAGTCTTTAATACAAAATCAAAACTTCTATCATCGTATACACTAATTTCTACTGGAACGATATCTCCAGCTTTATCCTTAGTAGCATCGTTGAATTTTGTACAGAACTCACCAAGATTAATTCCAGCAGGTCCTAACACAGTACCAACTGGTGGTGCTGGTGTTGCCTTTGCAGCAGGAATTTGTAATTTGATTTTCTTTACGACTTCTTTTGCCACGAAAAACACCTCCATAAATTTTCTTCGCGTAAGTGGTATGGGCTATCCGCTTTTCCCTCCCACTTAAACTAATTACATATAAAAATACATAATTGCAACATAGATACTAACATAAATATTTTAAAAAAACAACTATTACTTAACATTTTCTCAATTATTTCCTTATTATATATGTAAAACATATAAAAAAGATGGTAAAACCATCTTAATTAATCTTATTTACTTGGAATAATTCAACTTCAACAGGAGTTTCTTGACCGAATAAATCGATTAATACATTTAATCTATTATTTTCTAAGTCAATATTGTCTACAGTACCTGTCATACCCTTGAATGGACCATCCACGATAGTAACCTTACTACCAACTTGCATTTCAGCTTCGATATTAACTCTACTCATACCCATAGAAGCTAAAATACGATCTATTTCTTGAGGCATTAATGGCGTAGGTTTAGCCTTATGTCCAGATGATCCGATAAATCCAGTAACACCTGGAGTATTACGAACGATATACCATGCTTCATCAGACATAATCATTTCAACAAGAACATAACCTGGGAACATTTTCTTAACTTTTTCCTTTTTAACTCCATCTTTAACTTCTACTTCAGTAGTTTCTGGAATAATAACACGGAAAATATTATCTTGCATTCCCATAGAAACAGCTCTTTGTTCTAGTTTTTCTTTAACCTTTGATTCGTGTCCACTATAAGTATTAACAACATACCATTCTTTTTCCATTATGAAAACAACTCCTTCAAATATGAAACTCCTAAAACAACTACAGTAAAGAAAGCAATAAGAATTAAACAGAAGATTAGAACTGCAAGAGTATTCTTAGCTACTTCTCCAGCCTTAGGCCATACAACCTTCTTCATTTCTTTTCTTACTCCTCTAAAGAAACCATCTTCTTTAGCTGCTTCTTCATTCTTTTCTTTTTTGTTCTTTTTAGGTTTTTCTTCAATTTCTTCTTCTACTTCGTCGATTTCTTCGATTTCTTCTTCAACTACGTCTTTTTCTTCTACTACTTCAACGTCTTTGATCTTTTTTGTTTTTCTTTGTTTTGCCATAAGCCCACCTCATAAATTTTTGTATTAAAAAAACACCTTTTCGTGTTCAAACGTAATATATCACATTATTTATTTAAAAACAAGTGTTTTTTTGCAATTTAAAAGCCTTTTTACAGGCTTTTATCTTTCATCTAATATTTTTTTAATCTTATTCTTTAATCTTTGAATAGTATTATCAACTTGTTTAGGATTCTTATCTAATACCATAGCTATCTCATTATACTTTAAACCACTTATCATTAAAGAATAAACCTCATACTCACTATCAGATAATTCTTCTTTTATCTTATCAACTAATTCTTTTAGTTTTTCTTCTTTAACTATATTCTCTAAAGGATCATTCATTGAATTATCAGATAACAAATCTTTTAAAGGTAATGAAACTGTATCATATACATGTTCCAAAGATAAAGAATCATTCATTAATTTGTTCTTTACCCTTCCTGCTTTCTTAATAGTTTGTTGTAATCTTCTATCTACA
Source organism: uncultured Mycoplasmatota bacterium (assembly GCA_946407055.1). Taxonomy (GTDB): domain Bacteria; phylum Bacillota_I; class Bacilli_A; order RF39; family UBA660; genus Coprovivens. The sequence continues at coordinate 2,580 of CAMJMP010000100.1, forward strand.
CATAATGATAGGAATGTAGCTAAAGAAGCATTCTTATCTTCTCTATAACTATTAATACCATCAGCAAATCCAAATAATGCTTCTTGATATAAATCGTTATAGTCATAGCCTAAAATACTTGCCATATTAATATATTTCTTTACTTCTATATCAATAATATATTTATATTTATCAAATATTATATCTTTAGCTTCAGAACTTTCTTCTCTAATCATTTGCACTAATTGATCATCATTATATTCATAATCCATAATATTACCTATTTACTATTCCATATATCAATATTGCTGCAGCAACAGATGCATTCAAACTATTAATCTTTCCATATTGAGGAATAGCTATTATTTGATCACAGTTTTCTCCAACTAATCTAGAAATACCATGACCTTCATTACCTATTATTAATAATACTTTATCAGCAAAATCTACTTCTCTATAATTATCTCCGCCCATATCAGCAGCATATACAAAGAAACCATTCTTCTTAAAATCATCAATTACTTTAACTAAATTATTAACCATAGCAATATCTACATATTCTAATGCACCACTACTAGTTCTCATAACAGTTTCAGTTACACTAACACTTCTATCTTTAGGAATAATAATTGATTTAACTCCAGCTGCTTCACAAGTTCTAACTATAGCACCAAAGTTATGTGGATCTTCCAAATGATCTAACATAACAACTAATTTATCATTAAACATTGTTTTATAATCTACATATTCATAATCATCTATTACTATTATGATCCCTTGGTGTTTACCTTCAACCATCTTATCCATAGCTTTAATATCCATAGAAGAATAACTAATCTTATTATTTCTAATAAAATCTATTATTTCTTTATCATTAAAATTATTAGCTAAATAAACTTTTTTAATACTTTTAACATTCTTTTTAAGTTCATTAAAAACGTTCTTACCAAATACCTTCATTATTCTCCTCCTAACACTGCACCCATTATTTCATCTATTCTTTTATTATTACCATCAAAATATAATTTTCCAATAAGTGCTTCAAATCCAGTAGCTAATCTATAAGTAACTATATCAGCACTTTTACTCTTGGCTCCTTTAGCATTTCTACCCCATTTAATAATTTCTATTTCTTCTTCTGTAAAAAAGTTTTCACTCTCTAATCTCTCTAAATGTTTACGTTGACTCTTAGCACTTACATAATTCAAACTTTCCTTTTGTAAGTCACCAATCTTACATAAACCTTTCTTAATTAAATACTCTCTTACATATCTTTCATATATAGTATCTCCCATATAAGCCATAACTAAAGGATTATACATAATTATCACCACTCATAATTTATTACATATAAATAAAAAAAGCAAGTTCTACTTGCTTCTATAATAATTCTTATATTTCCAATTTACACATAGATAAGTGAATACTATAAATCCTCCAACCATACCAATAATAGATACTATTTGTGCTACTTTATAAGTTCCTAACATCAACGAATCAGTTCTAAGGCTTTCTACAAACCAACGACCTATACCATACCACATAAAATATATACAAGATATTTGACCAACTTTAATATATTTTAAATATCTTCTTACTAATAATATAAG
>CAMJMP010000101.1 GCA_946407055.1 uncultured Mycoplasmatota bacterium
GAAGCATTCTTGTTGACCCATTCTAGAGCCTTGATTTGATCTAATAATCCGTAAGTTCTAGCAGCATTATATATAATATATTGTTTATCGGCTTTAGAGAAATCTTGTACTTTACCTTTTGGTAATTCTTCTAAAGAATGAAAAGAAAACATTCCATCACTTGTATCTAAACGAATTAATGATTTAATATAAATCAAGTCTTTATCATCAATATCTGCTGGTGGTGGTGTTATTGTTAAATCTTCAGGCTTAAATGATTCTTTTGATGTTTCTTTCTTTTCTTCTTTTGTTGGTTCTATATTTTCTTCTTTTGGTTGTTCTTCTTTCTTTTCTTTAGAAGTATCCTTTTTTTCTTCTTTTGTTTTTTTGTTATCAATACACTTTAGTTGGCCTTTTCTGCAAACACTATCACCTAGATATATACCACCTATAAAAGCAGCAATAAGTAAGATTACTCCTATTATTAATAATATGGGTCTTTTCTTTTTAGTTTTAACTTTTTCTTCCATTTTTATTCTCTCTTTCTATTATCTATAGTATACAACTTTAAAGTATAATAAAAAAGCCTTCTAGAAGGCTTTATTGTAAAGTGGCGTCCCTGGGCAGATTCGAACTGCCGACCCCCCGCTTAGGAGGCGGATGCTCTATCCAACTGAGCTACAAGGACATAATCTTTAAGACTTACTTATTATATGCTAGTCTTAAAGCTTTTTCAATATTTTATGTCTATAGTTAAAACACATTAAAGTGCCGAATAAAGCGCCCATAGAATCTATTAAGACATCTATTATAGAACCATATCTACCTGGTACAAATAATTGATGTATTTCATCTGTTAGAGCATAGAAAACAGTTAATAATACAACTAATATAAATAAGTATTTATCTTTTGGATATAATTCTATTAAGAATAAATAGATTAATATAGCAAGTATTAAGAATTCTACTAAATGAGCTGTCTTTCTTACTACTAAAGAAAACTTTTCAATAAATACTTCTTTTTCTGTATTAGATAAAGTATGATGATGAATTGTTTCAGCTATCTTAATAACTACACGATTACTAATGCTAGCTGATTCATCTCCTGCTTGAGCAGAAAAATGAAATATAACAAACATCCAGAGTATTATTAATATTAATTTAAGAATTATTTTTCTACTCATATATATCTTTCCAATCTTAGTAAAATGAATCGTTTAGCGATTCATTTTTCTTCTCATAATTAAACTTGTAACACCACCAATTATGGCACCAATTAAACCCCAAACAATAATTCTTTCTATCGGTTCTAATAAAGGTGGTTTAACTTCATATTCTTCTTTATATTCATATTTAATAGTATCTATTATATGTTCTAGATTCTTTTTATCAGTATCATTAAATTCAGTACCTTTTTGACATTTAATAGTATAAGTTTTACCATTAATAACAGTATTATAATCGATTATATAAACAAACTTATCTTCATAATAAATAGCTATATAAGTATATTTATTATTAGAATATATATAACTGTCTAAGACTTTATAATCTTTATAGTCATCAACAGTTTCTTTTAAAATTTTATTAACTCTTCTTTTAGAATAATTATGAAGATTATATCTAGAATTAGCTTCACTAATACCAACAATTAATTCAACGTTTTCAGCAGGATTAACAGAATCAAATATATTAGCATCCAGATAAACATTTTTATTATTAAATAAATCTTTTAAAGTATCAATATTAATCTTTTGTTCTTCGATAGCTGGATTACCATCTATATTATCTTTAGTGAAAACAATCCAATCAGAATCTTCTAAAGTAATAGTTAAATCTTCAAATGTATAGCTTTCAGCTAATACACTAAATGGTATTAGTAATAATAAAAATAATAATAACTTTTTCATATCATCACCTAGGTTAATTATAGCACAAGAAAAAAGAAAAGCATTAATAGCTTTTCTTATTTCTTATTCTTTAATTGTTCATTAATTTCATGAAGATTCTTTAAAACAAATGCTTTGTTTTCTAGTAATGGTACTACAAGGAAGATAGAAACTATTATTAATGCAGCATTAATTAATCCACCAAAAGCATTATCATTAGCTATACCATAACCAAAGAAGATTACAGCAGCTACTAAAGCACCTATTACATAATAACCTGCTAGATCAAATAATGTTTTATAGTTATCTACAGACCCATTTTCTTTTTCTAATTTTTCTTTACTCATATTATTAACTCCTTTTCTTAATAAAATTATAACATAAATAAAAAAGCAGTTAACTGCTTTTTAAAAAGATTCTCTTTTATTAATAGATTCACCATATAAATATAGTATGATTGTAAAATCTATTGTTCTTGCGAATGTTGTATATGTTATTATCCTATCATATTGTTGAGTAATATCTGCTGAACCAGTATAGTAAGATAACATATTAATCACTTGAATTATAGAAAGGATTATTATAATAATTGTAAATAAACTATAAAACATTTTTTTATTATTTTTTATAAATAACAGTATTATTAATTGTAATAGGTAAATAATGGTTTGTGCATAAGAAGCAATATTAAAATCTAGTTCATCCCTTAAATTCATTAAAGTTATAATACTTACTATAAATACTATCATATAGAAAGGATAAATTAATTTATTTGTAAATTTCATATCCATAGAGTTAGTAAAAATAAGTATTAGTAAGTATATTGTAGTAATAATTGATCCACTAAAGAATAAAACAGCTATAGCTTCTTCAATTGCTTCTTCTTGACTTTGAAAAGAATTTTTTAACATTATACATGATATTAACTCAACTATTGTTAATAATATATATATGATAGAAAGTATATTTACTTTTAATCTTCTACTCATAACATCTTATCCTTTCTATAAAAATTATAACATAAATAAAAAAGCAGTTAACTGCTTTTTTATCTGGTTTAGCAAGAAATACTTTTAAGATTATGAATAAAGGTTCCTTGAGGTTTGTTGATGATTTCGAATTCAACTAAATCATTTTCTTTGATCTTGTTTTTTTCATCAGACTCAATATGAACAAAGATATCTTCATCATTTAGTGATTCAATAAATCCATAACCTTTTTCCTTACTCCACCATTTCACTCTACCTTTCATCATACTTTTACCTCTCTACCATAACTATATTATAACATACAATTGTTCGTGTGTAAATATTAAAAATAAGAAATATTTCTATTTCTTATTTATCGAATGGATTATAATCTTTTTGGAATTCACCATGAACACCAATATTATTTGTTTTAGCTATGAAAGCTTTAGTATCTAAGAATGGCAGATTACGTTCTAAACGTAATTGTTCATATTTAGATAAAATTGTCATAGTAATAAATGTTGTTGAATCATCGTAGCCACCCTTGGCTTCCCAATAAGTTACATCCCTATTTAGTTTACCTTTAATAAATTCAATTATCTTTGTTGGTTTATCTTTAGTGAATATAAATGCTTCTGAACAAACATTTTGTTCATGAGTATGATCAATTGTTATATTAGCTATTACAGAATAGATAATAGAATAAATCATGATACTTAAACCATTTAATAAACCACAGACACCATAAACAAAGACATTAAAGATAATACCTATCTTACCAATAGATAAGTTACGGTTTTTAGCAGTTACTAAAGTTCCAATTATTTCAGTACCTCCACCGGAAGCTCCAGCTGATAAGTGAAGACCTACACCGTAACCACTAATAATAGCACCTATTAAAATTGTTGCTAATTCGTTATCTACTAATGGTTTATCAGGGATTGGTATAACTGATAAAAATAGTGTTTGTAACATAATTATTAACAATGATCTTGCTAAGAAACCTTTACTAACATATTTAAATGCTAAGATAAATAAAGGTATATTTAGAATAAAGTTAATAATACCTGAAATATCAAATGGTGGATTAATATGAAAAACCTTTATAATTAAAGTTCTAAGTAATTGGGCAGTACCTAAGATACCACCATTATATAAATTATTAGGAACAATAAATAAATTTAAAGCTAGACAAAATAAGAATACACCACTTATTGCTTTAACTACTTCATACTTATTCCATTTAAAGACTTTCTTTAAATATTTAATCATATATAACATCACTTTCTTTACAATAAAAAAACAAAAGATTATACTATCTTTTATTCATCA
>CAMJMP010000102.1 GCA_946407055.1 uncultured Mycoplasmatota bacterium
TATGATTATATTAGTGGTAACAAAAAGTATGATTATGATACTGTATCCGTTTCCGGTACGTACTTTAGAAAACTAATAGAAGAGGGGATACCTGCTGATACTTATGTATCTTATAATGGTTCTATTCATAATATAGAAACTAAAAATAATAAATATTTCTTCTTAGATTTCAATGAATATAAATCATATAATGAATTCCTTGAATCTGAAATAGCTAATATTAAAATAAAAAATATTGAAAAAATAACTTTCATATCATATTCAGGTAAAGCACCAAAAGATTTTCTAAAATAAGATTTCCCAAGAAATCTTTTTTATTTTCAATAAAAAAAATATATGATACAATATACTATAGAGAATAAAGGGTGTGATAGGAATGAAATGTCCTAAATGCGATACTGAAATATTTGATGATTCTAATAAATGCCCTAACTGTGGTGCGTCAATATCAATTGATGATGACTTTAATATTGACCTTCCATCTATGAAAAAAGATGTAGTGGAGGATGTCTATAATGATCAATCATTATTTGATGGTGATGAAAATACAGGCGAATTTTCACTTGATTTTGCTACAGATAACGAAGAAGTACAACCAGCTGCAACTACTGATGAAGTAGATTCTGTCATCGATGATTACGATGATAAAATGGCTGCTATTGATAAAGAAATCGAAAAAGTACAATCAACTAATGAATTAGAGGATACATTTAATTTTCACCCTGAAGATTTAGATATAGAAGAAGATGATAAAGAAGTATCATCACCAACTGTTAATGACTTATTAGAGTATGAGCCAGATCTTCCAGAAGAAACTGAAACACCAGAAGAAGAAACTGTAAGAACTAAAAAGAATTACTTATTGATTTGTGGAGCAATAGCGATTTTGATTGTTGCTCTAAGTATCTTAGGTATTAATACATATAGAAAAAGTAGTATTAGTAAATATGATGTTAAGAGTGAATTATCTAAATCATTAGATAGATATTACAATACTAATGGTGAAGCTTATGACTCTTTAACTAAAGTATTAGAAAATGTTTATAAAGAACAAAGTAAATTAGATTCAGCTCGTGAAGAAACATATCAACGTGTTGATTCATGGATCAAAGAATACATCAATGTTGATGCTCCAACAGCTGCTGAATTCTCTAATACAACAATAAAGTATAAAACTCTAGTAGATAACTTATATAACAAAGTAGAAGTTAATAAAGTTAAACTATTAGAAGAAGATAAATATAAAGAATATTCTGATAAAATAGATGCTATATCTCAAGATAGTAAAATCTATTATCGTGCTTTAGATGCTTTCAATAAGAGCGATTATAACGAAGCATATGCTTTGTTCGATAAGATAGAAGAAACAAATAATTACTATGAAAAAGCTAAAGTATACAAAACAAAAACAGTAAATACTGTCTTATCATTTATCAAAAAAGAAGCAATTCGTTTTGAAGAAAGAACAGAAGATAAAACTAATGAAGAAAAGATAGCTATCTATAAACAATTAATCGATGTAATTCAAAAATACGATAAAACATATAATAATTTAAAATTAAGTTCTAATGAAACATATCAGGAATACTTAACAACATATCGTTCTAGAATTACAGAACTATCAGCTTAAATGTAGAAGACTTGTTAAAAACAAGCCTTTTTTATTTCTTTAATTATTTGTTTATTGTATACTATTAATAGGTGATAAACATGAAGTTTGTAACATTAACTGATGAAGAATTTATGGAATTTGTTAATTCCCGTCCAGAAAAGAATTTCTTTCAAACAACTATGATGAAAGAAAGAATCGAATGTGATGGTTTAAAAGTATATTTAGTAGGAGTTAAGAAAGGCAAAAAAGTAATTGCTGCTTCACTTATTGCAGAAACTAATCATACTTTTATGGGTTGTAGAACTTATGAAGCCTATAAAGGTTTTATCTTAGATTATCAAGATGAAGAATTAGTTCATTTCATGACAGTAGAAGTTAAGAAATTCTTAAAAGAAAAGAATGCTTTAAGATTAATTATTGATCCATATATACCAAATGTTTCACGTAATGCTGAAGCCGAAATAGTTGAAGGAGTAGATAATCGTCATGTTAAAAACTTCCTTCATCGTTTAGGATATAAAGATCATGAAGGAGCACAAGTTAAATGGTGTTACTGTCTTGATATAGCAGGTAAAACATCCGAAGAATTATTTAATGACTTTAGAAGTAGTACTAGAAATAATATCAATAAAACTCAAACTAAATTCTTGCTTAATCTAAAAACTTTAAAAAGAGATGAATTAAGTGAATTTAAACAAATAACTAGTGATACTTGTGATCGTCGTGAATTCCAAGACAAAACATTACAATACTATGAAGAAATGTATGATAAGTTTGGAAAAGATGTTACTTTCAAAGTAGTTGAACTAAATTGTGATACATACATTAATCATTTAGAAGAATTAAATAAAGAACTAGATAGAAAAATAACAGAATTATCTGATGCTTCTTCAAACAAGAAGAAAAAAGAACAAATGAAACAAGATATTGATAACAACAAAAAGAAAATTGAAGAAGCTAAAGAACTACAAAAAGAAAAAGGTAATATCATCCCATTATCAGGAGCTATGTTCATGTTATATGGTGATGAAATAGTTTACTTATTTAGTGGTTCCTATGCAGAATATATGTATTTCTGTGGACAATACAGATTACAATGGGAAATCATTAAATATGCTGCTGATAATCATTATCGTCGTTATAATTTCTACGGTATTCAAGATGTCTTTAATCCTAATGGAAAAGATAGAGGAGTATACGAATTTAAAAAAGGCTTTGGTGGTTATGTAGAAGAACTATTAGGTTCCTTTGAATTATCAATTACACCAAAAAATGACCTATATCGCTTCCTTCACAAGGTTAAGCACATTATAAAAAAATAGGTATTTATAAAATAGTCAAAATGTGGTAAAATAAGAACATAAAGGAGGAAGGGTCTATGCCATGGATTATTATAGGAATTGTTGTATTAGTACTTATAGTATTAATTGTTCCAGCATATAACTCTTTAGTACAATTAAGAAATAGAGTAAGAGATCAATGGGCTCAAATTGATGTTCAATTAAAGAGAAGATTTGATTTAATTCCTAACTTAGTTGAAACAGTTAAAGGTTATGCAAAACATGAAAGCGAAACTTTAGAAAATGTTGTTAAAGCACGTAATTCTTATGTTTCTGCTACAACTCCAGCAGATCAAATGAAAGCTGATGGAGAACTAGAAAAAGCAATTTCTAAATTATTTGCTTTAGCAGAAAGTTATCCTGATTTAAAAGCTAATGAAAACTTTATTAGTTTACAAGCTGATTTAAAGGATACAGAAGACAAAATTGCTGCTGCAAGACAATTCTACAATGACGTTGTATTACAATACAATAACAAAGTACAAACTATTCCAAGTAACATAGTAGCTGCTTTATTCGGATTCAAAACTGAACCATTCTTTGAAGCTGCTGCTGAAGAAAGAGAAAACGTTAAAGTACAATTTTAAAAATAAACTCAAACGAGTTTATTTTTATATGAAAAAATGGTATAATTAGAATAGGTGATGCCTATGAAGAAAGTACTATTTTTTTTATTACTTATTTTAATACCATTTACAGTATATGCTGTAGATCCAGACTATGATGTTAAAGGATACTTTGCTGTTCATCAAATAAATAATGATGGTAGTGTAACAGTTAAAGAAGCTCTTGTCTTATCTGGCGATATGAATGGTTATGAAAGAATCATTAAAACATCTAACACTAAATTAAGTAGTGGAGATAAGATTGATTTCGAACATGATGCTGTTTATAATCCATCAGGACTTAAAGACATTAAAGCATCTGCTTATAAAGTTAATAAAAATGAATTAAGTAGTAAAATCGTTGAAAAAAACATTGATTATAGTGAATTAACTGGCTATGCTCATAAAGGCGATAAAAATGTTTATACAATAGATGAAAATGGTGGAACTTATACAATTCGTAACTACTATAGTTGTACAAGTTGTACAATAGCTTTCTACTATGAATATACTATTACTGATTTAGCAGTCATTCATGAAGATGTAGCAGAGATTTATTATCAATTATTTAGTTATGCAGATGTAACTGAAAATATGGGTGTTATTG
>CAMJMP010000103.1 GCA_946407055.1 uncultured Mycoplasmatota bacterium
CGTATATATATTCTGGATTAACATATAAATAACCATCTTCATATATTAATTCATCTTCTTTTATAGCTTGTTCTAGATTGTAAGCTTCTTGGATGTTAACACCATATTTATTAAAGAAGTCTTTTACATTGATACCTTTGATTTTTCTTAAACCTAGCATCAATTCATTATCCATTTTAGTTTCAATAGATAAGATTTCTTCTTTTAGTAAATATTCGCCTTTGATATAAGCTGTAATACTTTTAGTATTATCATATCTTACACCGAAGGTATAACCCGAAGCACCGACACCAAAGCCATAATATTCTTCATTATTCCAATAGTGAAGATTATGTTTAGATTCTTTGCCTGGTTTAGCAAAATTGCTTATTTCATAATGAACATATTTTTTACTTTCTAATTTATCACAGATATGTTCGTACATTGAAGCATCTAATTCTTCTGGAATTGGTACCATCTTGGTAATGCCTATCTTTGTATTGTCTTCAATTATTAATGAGTAAGTACTTATATGATCAGGATTTAGTTTTAATAATAAATCAAAATCTTTTTTCATATCTTTTAATGATTCACCTGGTATACCATAGATGAAATCAACATTTATATTATCGAAGCCTTTAGCTCGACATAACTTCATAGCAGTTTCTGCTTCTTCATAGGTATGGTGTCTTTCCATAAATTTCAGCTTTTCTTCATTGAATGTTTCAATACCAATACTCAATCTATTAACACCATATTCTTTTAAAACATCTAATAATGTTTCATTAATATCATTTAAATTACATTCAAAAGTAAATTCTATTTCATTTGCTAAATTAAATCTTTTTACTACATCTAAAAGATAGCGAAGATCTTTCTCTTGAAGAGCCGAAGGTGTCCCTCCGCCGATATATAATGTCTTAATTAAATCACCATTATATTTATCCTTTATTTCTTCTACTAAAGCATTGATGTATTGAGTAACCCAAGGTCCATAGTAGAGAACTTTGCAAAAGTCACAATAACTACAAATACTTTTACAAAAAGGAATATGAATGTATACGCTTTCTATATTATTTTCCATACTTACACTACCTTTTTTCACTTTTATTATAACATACATTTATTATATGTTTATTATTAAACTTATATCGATTCCTTTTTTAGAATTTAGTTCTTTTAATTTAGTTTCTATTTGTTCTTTAATAGCATTATTATAATTAGAATTTATTTCTATTTTATTCTTATAATGATTAATTTTTTCTAAGTAACGATTGTCTCTTGTCTTTAGATATTTATCAACTGAGATAAAGAATAAAGCAACAGATGCATTGATTATGTTGTTTTCACTAGCTATTTCATAATATTCAATCGCTTTTTCTTCATCTTTAGTAATATTTATTTCGGCATTACCATTTATGTAGATATTAGCTAGATTGTAATAAGCATTGTAATCTAAAGTACGGTGATTAGATTCTATTGCTTTGTTGTAATATTCAAATGCTGCGAATAGATCTTTATCTGTATAAGTACCATTACGATAGCACTCTCCCACTTTATTACAAGCCCATGATTCTCCTAAGTTAGCACTTGATAGATAACAATTGAATGCTTCTTGGTATTCTTTATTATTCTCATGTATTTTACCTAAATTGTTATAAGAATAAGCATAGTTATTAGCTATTGCTTTATTGAAATACTTAATAGCTTCTTTTTCATCCTTTTTAACCGGATATAAACCTCTTAGATAGAAGACACCTAAAACATTAAGAGCAGCAATATTACCTAAATCTCGAGCTTGTAAAAGGTAATTATAAGCCGTTTCTAAGTCTTCGTTAGTTTGATTTCCTAAATATCCTTTATAGAACATATTACCTAACATATATAAAGCACCAGCATGATTATAAGATGCTGCTATTTTAAAATATTTATAAGCTTCTTCATAACGTGGTTTTCCAGTTACATAACCACAATATTCATTACTACCTATTTCATAACAAGCATAGGCATTGCCTTCTAAAGCTATTCTTTTAAGATTGAAATCAAAGTTAATACTTTCTCTTAATTTTAAAGTTAAATATTCTTGTAAGCCGCTAGAACTTAAATAAGTATCATTTAAGATATTTTCGATTAATTCTTTTTTTAGATCTGATTCGTATAGCGGTTGCTTTTTTTGTAAGATAATAAAGAATAATACTTCAACAAAGAAATCATATAATTGATTTGTTTTAAATAAGACATTTAACTTACTAACTAAGTCATTAGATACTGTCTTATCATTTTTAGAAATATTATATAGTTTCTTACATAAAGATTTCATACTATCATTATTATTTATTAATTCTTTTTTATCATCTGTAATATAAACATGACCATCAATGATATTTAAGATATTAATGATAGTATCTTCAAAAATAGTATTATCTTTTTCATAACGTTTTTGTTTATTTAAAAAGATTTGTTTATAGTCGTTACCGATACCACGGCAGCCGACACAATAGTTATTAACTGTCGTATCATTTATTTCATCGATTTCAAATAAGTCACAAAACAATTCAGTTTGTAAGGCAGATGATTTGTTTTTAGATAGTTCTTTTACTAAGCGAAATAGATTCCCTAGACTTAGATGAACATCATTACTATTCATTCTAATAAATTCTTTTTTCATGTTAGTCACCCACTTGTATAATAACACATTTTGTGGATTTTGTTTATGTTTTTGTGGTTTGTGTGGATTTACGTATTTTATTTAGTTTTTTTAGGGGTTTATGATAATGGTAAGAAGGAGGAGATATGACCATGAAAGAGTTTTGGTCAAACTACAAAAAAACAATTCTTTTGGTTGTTGGCTTGATAATAGGTGCAATTGTTGGAATCGTATTTGGGGAGAAAGCTAAGTACTTAGCACCATTTGGTGATGTATTTATTAACTTACTATTAGTAATAATAGTTCCTTTACTATTCTTAACAATATCTACATCTATTGCAAAGATTAAACAACCTAAACGTTTAGGTAAAGTATTAGTTACAATATTTATTTCATTTATTGTAACAAGTTTAGTTGCTGTTGCTATTGGTTTAGGAACTACTTATTCTACTAAGTTAGTTGATCCAGAAAATACACAAGCAATTAAAGAACAAATGGCTGAAGAGGAAGAAACAGAAACTGAGGAAGAAGAAGAAACAGGTTTCATGTTATATGCTAATAGAACAGTAGACACAATAACAGTTGGTGACTTTAGTGGTGTTTTAACTAGAGCTAATATTGTTGCTGTTATTGTATTCTCTATTCTAGTTGGTTTATCAATACATGCTGTTGGAGTTGAAGCAGAACCATTCTTACATACTTTGGAAGCAGCAAATAAGGTAGTATTAAAATTTATTGATATTATCTTCTTATATGCTCCAATCGGATTAGGTTGCTATTTCGCAGCATTAGTTGGAGCATTCGGTAATGAAATTGCTGTAGGTTTTGGTAAAACATTTATTGTTTATACTTTAGTAGCAATTTTATTCTATTTTATTATTTATTCTTTATACGCATTTATAGCTGGTGGTAAAAAAGGATTTAAGGCCTTCTGGGCGAATATCTTACCTGCTACTGCTACTTCATTAAGTACATGTTCTTCTGCAGCAAGTATTCCTGTAAATATGAACTGTGCTAAAAAAATTGGTGTATCTGATGATATAGCAGAAACAATGATACCTTTAGGAACTAGTTTCCATAAAGATGGATCTGTTATAGGAAGTGTATTTAAGATTATGTTCTTAGTATACTTATTCGGTACTCATCCAAGCGTATTTACTGTATTAGGTGTAGCACTACTTGCTACTCTACTAGTTACAGCTGTACCAGTTGGTGGTGGTACAATCAGCGAAACATTAATTTTAACAATGATGGGATTCCCATTAACTGCTTTACCTATTCTAACAATCATTGCTACAATTATTGACCCACCTGCTACATTATTAAATGTTGTTGGTGATACATCTTCTTCTATGATTGTATCTAGAGTCGTAGATGGCAAAGATTGGATGGAAAAAGAGCCAAAGAAGACTAAAAAGTTATTCAAAAAAAGAAAAGCA